>CALDZS010000320.1 GCA_937944065.1 uncultured Amylibacter sp.
CGGATTGATACCAATGAACGGTTTGCCGCTGACGTGGTGCATGAAATTAAAAACCCGTTGGCCTCGATGCGTTCCGCAGTTGAAACACTGCGTATCGCCAAAGACGGGCCCGCACGATCCAATCTGCTGGACGTATTGCAGCATGACGTTCAGCGACTGGATCGTATGGTTTCGGACATTTCAAATGCATCGCGTTTGGACGGCGAATTGGTGAATGAAGAAACCCGTGAATTTGACCTGAGTAAAATGTTGGAGCGCATCACCGATTTCTTGTCGATGGAAGCACGCGAAAAAGGGGTCGAAGTTATTTGGTCCGCACCACAACGGCCAATCATGTTCGATGGGTTAGAGGAAAGACTTGCACAGGTATTCGTTAACTTGATCACCAATGCGGTCTCGTTTTGCGAAGCAGGCGACGCCGTCCGAGTTTGGGCGCGTATCCGGCAAAACCGTATTTTGGTGGTGGTCGAGGACTCTGGCGTTGGTATCCCCGATGACAGTCTGGCCAAAATCTTTACCCGCTTTTACTCCCAGCGCCCCGAGAAGAGTTTTGGCAATCATTCTGGCCTTGGCCTCGCGATTTCAAAACAAATCGTCGAAGCACATGGTGGTGTGATTTGGGCCGAAAATATCCGAGACAACACAGACGATATCCTATCCGAACCGGTTGGCGCACGCTTTATTGTTGGTTTGCCCTTGTCATGACGCGACTGCACGAAGGGTTGAACCATGCCAGCTGTGTTTCGGTTCAAAACAACGGACTATTAATACTGGGCGCATCAGGGCAGGGAAAATCAGCATTGGCACTGTCCCTGATGGCGCTAGGTGGTGATTTGGTCGGCGATGATCAAGTCGAACTGAGCCATGAAAACGGTATCATCATCGCCAAGCCCGCGCCAAATCTGGCTGGTAAGATCGAAGCACGGTATTTGGGTATACTGACAGTTGACTACGTCCATTCGGTGCAACTGCGCCTGGTTGTAGATTTGTCGCGTAAGCCAGACGGACGCATGCCCAGCGCCAGTTTTACCACGGTTTTTAATAAAAAGTTGCCTCTGGTGGCTGGCCAAGATGTACCAAATTTGGTGAATGCGCTATATGTTGCTTTGTTGAACTTAGAAACCGATTGCAGATAGATGGAAACGAAACCGATAGTCACCAATATCGTGCTGGTTACAGGCCCTGCAGGCGCTGGACGATCTACCTCAATCAACGTGTTTGAAGATTTGGGGTACGAGGCGATTGACAACATGCCTTTGTCATTGATCCCTCGGTTCTTAAATGGGCCGCCGCTGGGACGCGACATCGCATTGGGCATGGATGTACGAACGCGCGATTTCGATGTCAAAGGCGTGCTAGAGTTGATTGATACAATCACGGAGCAAGAAGGGTTTACTTGTTCACTTTTTTACGTGGACTGTTCTGCCGAGGTGCTGTTGCGCCGTTTCAGTGAGACCCGTCGCCGTCATCCGTTCGCCCCAGATGATATGCCCAGTGTAGGAATTGCGCGGGAGAAGGATCTATTAAACGCATTGCGGTCACGCGCCGATGTGCTGATTAACACGACCGATTTAACACCGCATGATCTGCGCGACGAGATTACGAGCATTTTTAGTGGTATCACTGGTGGGCATTTGGCCGTTAACCTACAGTCATTTTCATACAAACGTGGTGTGCCGCGGGGAATTGACATGGTGCTAGATTGCAGGTTTCTTAACAATCCATACTGGGATGTTTCTTTGCGGGGCATGTCGGGTCTAGATCAGGCTGTGCGGACATATGTTCAGAAAGATAAACGATATGACGCGTTTTTCGATCAAACGGTAAAGCTGTTGGCGCTTTTGCTGCCAGCGTATCGTGAAGAGGGAAAAGCGCATTTTACGATCGGTTTGGGGTGTACGGGCGGGCAACACCGTTCTGTCACGCTGACCGAAGAATTGGCGCAATCGCTGACCGAGCTGGGATGGCAAGTGTCAGTGCGTCACCGGGAAATGGAACGTCGCGAGTGACGTTCGGATGATAGGAGTGTCCTGATTTGATCGGGGTTGTAATTGTTGGGCATGGACGGCTGGCGCAAGAATATTTGCTGGCGATGGAGCATGTAGTGGGGCAGCAAGATGGCATGTGCGCGATATCTATCGAGGCTGAATGTGATCGCGCGTCCAAGCAATCAGAAATCTGTGCGGCGGCGGATGCAGTCGATGTCGGATCTGGTGTCGTTGTGGTGACTGATATGTTTGGCGGATCGCCGTCGAACCTGTCAATGAAGGCCTGTGATTTCGAAGATCGACGTATATTGTATGGGGCCAATTTGCCGATGTTGATTAAATTGGCAAAGTCGCGCAGTCTGCCACTGGAAACCGCGATTTTAGCCAGCATGGACGCAGGTCGAAAGTATATGAATTCCTGCTGCGGCTCTGCTGGAATTTGAAATTAGGTAAAATTGTGAAATTTGACATCGAAATCATTAATGAAAAAGGTCTTCATGCGCGTGCCTCTGCCAAATTGGTCGAGATGGTAGAAAATTTTGACGCAGAGGCTGAGGTTTCAAAAGATGGATTGTCAGTTTCTGGCGCTTCCATTATGGGCTTGATGATGTTAGCGGCGTCGAAAGGGTGTACTGTGGCGATTGAAACCAGTGGTACCCAAGCAGACGCGTTGGCCGAGGCGATCAAATCGCTGATTAACGACTATTTTGGCGAAGGTAAGTAACCTAGCAATGCAAGACGAGACCAAAGCGACCGAAGTGGACAATGACCGATTGTATGATCGATCAAAGTTGACCTATGCCAATTCGTTTCCAGTTTGGCGCAAGCGCATGTTCATTAAGTTTCTGGAAACAGTGACGGCACGGTTCCCACTATTGTTAAAAATGCGTAAATGGGAAAAAAATCCAAACAAGAATGAAGATTTTTGGATATCCGTCATGGATGAAATGGATATCGACATTCCTGTAACGCAAGAAGATCTGGCACGCATCCCTGCAACAGGATCTGTTGTTGTCGTCTCTAATCACCCGCACGGGTTGATCGATGGTTTGGTGATTGCGTGGCTGCTGTCGCGCCGCCGCCAGGATTTCAAAATCATGGCTCGTGCGCTGTTAAATGGTGTCACGCGCGTCGAACATCATATTCTGTCTGTCAGCTTTCCCCATGAAGATAATGCAGTACGTAAAAACCTAGGGACACGGCGCGAAGCGATTGATTATGTCAAAGACGGGCATTGCGTGGCTTTGTTCCCTGCAGGCACCGTGTCCACCAGTCGCACGGCATTTGGACCTGTGATCGAGGCACCATGGGGTACGTTCACGTCGAAACTGATCCGACAAACGGATGCAGTTGTCCTGCCGATCTATTTTCCTGGGTCTAACTCGCGTTGGTTTCAACTGGCCAACCGCATCTCTGACACCTGCCGGCAAGGCTTGCTGATGTATGAGATTAAAAGATCCATTGGTCGCCCTCAAAAACCCGTGATTGGTGAACCTATTCCGCGTGAAGCATTAGAAGAGTATATTAATGATGCTGAAGGATTAATGAGCTTTCTGCGCGATGAAACGCTGAAACTGAAACGTTAAGCGGCCTGCGCTGACGTTCGCGTGATACACGTTTCTGTGTTTTCAAACTGTTCCAAGCCTTGTGTTATGTATTCTTCAAGCAAAGCAACATAAGGAATTCATTGCGATGGACAGACGTATATTTATCACTACAGGTTTGATGGCTAGCGCCGCGCCTTACACAGTTTTTGCCAACGAAGGATCGTTCGAAGTGACGCGTACAACCGCCGAATGGAAAGCACTGCTTAGCCCGATTGAGTATAATGTCATGCGCAAAGAGGCGACAGAACGTGCGGGCAGCAGCCCATTGGACAAGAATTACGCAGATGGCACATATATCTGTCGCGGCTGTGACCTGCCTTTATACCCGTCGAAAACAAAGTTTGACAGCGGCACGGGTTGGCCTAGCTTTTATGAAAGCCTACCCAATGCAGTTCGCACCAAAGAAGACCGAAAACTGTTTTCGGTGCGTACAGAGTTGCACTGCAGCCGCTGTGGCAGCCATCTTGGTCATATATTCGATGATGGACCAAAACCGACTGGCAAACGTCATTGTTTGAATGGGGTTAGTTTGAAGTTTGTTGCGGCCTAATAGGTAGCTTGGGCAAAGCGCCCAAAGCTGGACGCGGTCTGAGTAGTTGAATAATAAAATTATGCATCCTGAACTTGCGGTGAAATTCGCGGGTCTAGGATGCAGTTATAATACCGTCTTAGCGATTATTAAGTCTATTTTTGGTCACTATCACGACGTAACCGGCTGAGTGTTACGGGGGTCATACCCAAAAACGATGCTATGATTGTATGTGTGAAAATGTCTTCGTAATCTGGGTATCTGTCCCGAAACCATGTTAGCCGATCAGCGCCGCGAAGCGCCGTCAGACACCATTCTCGATCAGCTTTGCGCGCAAGTTCTTCACGCA
>CALDZS010000321.1 GCA_937944065.1 uncultured Amylibacter sp.
GGTGTTGCCAACATATCAGTTTGTTGATCATCTGAATGTGACTTTTGACACAGAAAGCGAATTTGCATTGGCTGACTACCTTTTACTTATTGTGGCGGCGTTTGGTGCTGGTGTGGTGAACACAATCGCGGGTGGCGGCACGTTTCTAACGTTTCCAGCGCTTGTATTCACGGGCGTACCGCCGGTGGTTGCCAATGCTAGCAGCGCTGTGGCGGTGTTTCCCGGGTATTTGGCGGGTGCAGTTGGGTTCAAATCAGAACTGTCGACCTTTGACCGCGCTCAACTATACCGATTGACAGTATTTACTTTGATTGGCGGTTTGTTAGGGGCATGCTTGTTGTTGGTCTCTTCCAACAAAGCATTCTCTATTGTCGTGCCCTTCTTGCTGTTATTCGCGACCATCGCGTTTCTGTGCGGCCCGCAGATACGCGCTTGGTTAGAAGCGCGTGCAAAAGAGGACAAGCCATTTGGCTGGTTCGGAATGATTGCTGTCAGCATCTATGGAGGTTACTTCAACGGTGGGCTGGGTATCGTCCTGCTGGCGCTGTTTTCGTCTTGGGGGATGAAAGATATTCATCAAATGAATGGATTGAAAAACGGGCTGTCTTTTGCATTATCCGCCATATCTGTAGTGATTTTTGCAGTGGCTGGTTTGGTCGAGTGGCCACAAACCTTGGTGATGATGGTTGCCGCTACCGCGGGCGGGTATGCAGGCGCACCGATTGCCCGTGCGGTTCCAAATTGGGCGGTGCGTATGTTCATCGCCGCGATGGGATTTGGGATGAGTGCGGTTTTCTTTTGGCGCTTAGTTGCCTAAGTTAAGCTTAACTTTTTTGCAATTCCTGCATTCGCTTCAGTAAGTTTTGCGTAGATACATGTAAATCAATTGCGGATGCTTTGCCAGCAATCACAGACGCGATTTGGTTTGCGGCTTGTTTGCCCAATTCTACGCCCCATTGATCAAACGAGTTGATGTCCCAAATTGCACCTTGGACGAATACTTTGTGTTCATAAAGCGCGATTAACCGACCCAGAGCGAACGGCGTTAACTTGTCATATACGATCGAAGTGCTTGGGCGGTTGCCTTCGAACGTGCGATGGGGTGCCAGATCCTTGGCGCGTGCCGCGTCCATGCCGCTGTCCAACATTTCGGCCTGCACTGCCTTGGTGGTTTTGCCTAACGCCAACGCCTCTGATTGTGCCAAGAAATTTGCCATTAACAGGTCATGATGTGCATGCAGCGGGTGATCAGGATTTGCGCCCATGATAAAATCGACGGGAACGATGCTGGTTCCTTGATGGATTAATTGGAAGAACGAATGTTGCGCATTGGTTCCAACTTCGCCCCATATAACCGGTGCGGTTTCACCAGTAACTGGTGCACCAGATTTCAAGACTGACTTGCCGTTACTCTCCATATCCATTTGTTGAACATAGGCGGGGAAGCGATCCAGGCGCTGGTCATAAGGCATGATTGCCAACGTCGAACAGCCCATGATGTTGCGACGCCAAATGCCTACCAGTGCTAACAGAACAGGCAGGTTTTCAGCCAATGGTGCGGTCCTAAAATGCAAGTCGATATCACGAAAGCCAGCCAGCATATTGCGGAAATTGGCGGCACCCATATTTAATGCAATGGGTAAACCAATCGAACCACACATGGAATAACGCCCGCCAACCCAATCCCAAAACCCAAAAACACGATCATCGGACAGGCCAAAAGTCTGGGTGCCTTTCAAGTTTGTAGAGAGAGCTGCTAGATTTTGTCCAACCTCGGATTCGGACAATTCAGATAACAACCAATCTTTCGCAGTCGTTGCGTTGGTCATTGTTTCGATCGTGGTGAACGTTTTGGAAGCAATTAACAGCAAGGTTGTTGCTGGGTTCAGGTCTGCAAACTTGTCGGTGAAATCCGCGCCGTCCACATTTGCAAGGAAATGCAAATTCGGACCTTCGGTGCCATAAGCCGCTGTCGCGTTGACCGCCATCACGGGTCCTAGGTCAGAACCGCCAATGCCGATATTGACCACATCTGTGAACAATTGCCCGCGCGCGTTGGTGATCGATCCGTCACGCACTGCGTCAGCAAACGTCAGAAACCTTTCAAGCGTCTCGTCAACCAATGGTGCTGTGGCCTTTCCATCAACGGCATAACCATCGTCAGCAATCGCACGCAATGCGACATGCATGACTGCGCGGTCTTCTGTATTGTTTATATGATCGCCAGCAAACATCGCGTCTCGCTTGGCTTCGACATTGGTGGCCTTTGCCAAGGCAAGCAAATTGCCCCATGCATTAGCGTCAATGCGTTCTTTGGAAAAATCGAGCGTCAAATCATCTTTGCTGACGGAAAAATCTGTAAACCGATCTGGGCTTTGGGCGAACATGTCGCGCAAGTGAACGTGTTCTAGGCGTGCCCAGTCGGCTTTCAGCGCATCCCAGAATGGTTGCAAATCTTTGCTCATGATAAGGCCTCTACTGCATCCTTTGCCAAGATTTCTATTGCAGCCCAGTTCTTGGCTTTGACGATGTCTTTTGGTGCAACCCAAGAACCGCCAACACATTTAACATTTGAAGATGCTAGATAGTGCGGGGCGTTTTCCAACGAGACGCCGCCTGTCGGGCAAAACGTGATTTGCGGCAAGGGTGATGCCAAGGATTGCAAAAATGGTGCGCCGCCTGCTGCTTCTGCTGGGAAAAACTTTTGGACTGTATAGCCGCGTTCCATCAGGCGCATTGCTTCGGACGCGGATGTCGCGCCTGCTAACAGCGGTAAACCTTCGGCTTCGCACGCGTCGATCAATGTGTCTGTCGCACCCGGCGAGACACCGAAAGTGGCACCAGCTTCGACTGCATTTTTCAC
The DNA here is from genome assembly GCA_937944065.1 of uncultured Amylibacter sp. Classification (GTDB taxonomy): domain Bacteria; phylum Pseudomonadota; class Alphaproteobacteria; order Rhodobacterales; family Rhodobacteraceae; genus Amylibacter. The sequence continues at coordinate 2,864 of CALDZS010000321.1, forward strand.
ATCTTGGGGAGTAATCAATGTACCTGCACCAACAATGCCACCTTTGATCTTTGCCATTTCTGCGATCACGTCCAACGCGCAACTTGTGCGCAAGGTGACTTCCAAAACGGGTAATCCGCCAGCAACCAATGCCTCGCCCAAACCACGTGCGGCAGACAAATCATTTACCACTAATACGGGGATGACGGGGGCAGTGTTGCACAGTTCCAGATTACGTTTGTTTGCGTCTTGGGGGGTGATTTTTGTCATGGTCGATCCTTAAAATCCAAATACGGACGCGCCGCTTTTTGCAGGCCCCGCATTTTTGCGGAAGATGTCGAACAACTCTCTTCCTAGGCCTTGGTTGTTGTCACTAAGGTCGGGGTGTTCGATTTCCCGATCAAAGACGGTCTGGTCAGCAACGTCTAATTTGCCTTCGTCCGCATCGACGGTGACAATATCACCATCTTGCAGATAGGCAATCGGACCGTTGTCCAGCGCTTCTGGTGTCATGTGAATGGCTGCGGGAACCTTGCCCGATGCGCCCGACATACGACCGTCAGTAATCAGCGCAACCTTTAGGCCGCGACTTTGCAAAACGGCCATGCATGGTGTCAAGTTGTGCAGTTCTGGCATGCCGTTGGCGCGGGGGCCCTGATAGCGTACGGCGATGATGACATCGCTGGTGAATTCTTCGGCGCGGAATGCGTCCAGCACGGATTGCTGATCACGGAACACGCGCACAGGGGCCGTGATCTTGCGACGCTCTGGCGCTACGGCAGAGACTTTCATTACAGCCTCGCCCAAATTACCGCTTAGATCAGACAGGCCGCCTGTTGCCTGGAATGGATCTTGGGTGGTGGCAATAATCTTGCTGTTTAACGATCCGTTAACACCTGCGTACCAGTCCAATTTACCATCAACTATCTTTGGATCTTTGGTGTAATCGTCAAGCCCAGTACCGATGATGGTTCGCGTGTCGTTGTGCAACATCTTTGCGCCAAGCAGCTCTGCAATTACTAGTCCCAGCCCACCAGCGGCGTGGAAATGATTTACATCTGCCAAACCGTTTGGATAAACACGTGCCAGTAATGGTACAGCGTGGGATACTTCGGCAAAGTCTGACCATTCAAGGATGATCCCAGACGCGCGCGCCATGGCGACCAAATGGATCAGCAGATTGGTAGAACCACCCGTGGCCATCAAACCAACGATCCCGTTGATATAGGCGCGTTCATCCAAGATGTGCGCCACAGGTGTATAGTTTGACCCCAAATCAGATATCGCCAAAGCCTGCTGAGCGCCATATCTGGTCAACGCGTCGCGCAACGGTGTGTTCGGATTAACAAAGCTAGAGCCAGGCAAGTGCAGACCCATAAACTCCATCAACATTTGGTTGGTATTGGCTGTGCCATAGAATGTACAAGTGCCCGGACCGTGATAGCTGGCCATTTCGGATGCCATCAAGTCAGCACGATCTGCTTTGCCCTCAGCAAAGTTTTGACGGATCTTGGCTTTGGCATCATTGTCTTGGCCAGTTGTCATTGGTCCGGCTGGCAGGAACACTGCTGGTAGGTGGCCAAAAGTAGCGGCTGCAATCACCAAACCTGGAACGATCTTGTCACAAACTCCCAAATACACTGTGCTGTCGAACACGTTATGAGATAGACCGATGCCAGCCGACATGGCAATTGCATCGCGGCTGAACAACGACAGTTCCATTCCAGTTTGACCTTGGGTGATCCCATCACACATGGCAGGTACGCCAGCGGCAACTTGTGCCGTGCCGCCAGCCGCGCGCGCGGCGGTTTTGATCATGTCGGGGTAGAATTGAAACGGTTGGTGCGCGGACAGCATGTCATTATAGGCGCTGACGATGCCGATATTTCCGCCTTGCCCTTCGATTAACGCTTTTTGATCTTCGACCACGGGTGCATAGGCGTGCGCCTGATTTCCGCACGTTAGATGCGCGCGCTTAGGCCCGTCTTTGCGTGCGTCATTCATGCGGTCAAGGTAGGCAGAGCGCGTTGCTTCTGACCGTTTTTGAACTTTGGCTGTAACTGCTGCCAGTTTGGG
>CALDZS010000322.1 GCA_937944065.1 uncultured Amylibacter sp.
ATTAGAAGACGCAAATGGAAAGTTGATGCCAATCGAATGATCCAGTGCACCAGGTCTTGGTGCATTGGCATCAAAAACCCAATCATGAACCGCATTCTGGCGTGCAACGATGTTGTAAATCTGCGTATGACGTGCCGCCCTCGATGAGATGGCATTCAATGCAACCGCGCCATACTCTGCTGCGCCCAACATAATTATGCGACCAACATTAGCAGCTTTCAAATGTGCCAGTGACCCCAAGCAGACGCGCGCGCCCAGCGAATGCGCGATGATATCAACGCGTCGTGACGGGGCGGCATTGTGGATCATGTTGATCAGCTTCGCCAACTGGATCGCCTCGGAGCCTGCGCGCGCATAAGTCTGGGCAATTGCAGGGCCAGCCAGCGCGTGTGCACTGCGCGCATTCCAACCAAATCCGATCAGCAATCCGCCCGCGCGTGCGATACTCGTTTGGGCGAAACCGTTAAACCAAGATTTCGCCTGCCATTCACCAGCGGTGTCACGTTCGGCATAGATCGTTTCATGCGGATCGCGTCGCGCACTGCCAGGTGCAAAGCCATACCCATTTACCATGATCAAAATCGGGGCTGCGCGCGGCACAGTTGCCAAGCGGTCTGACAACACCCGATCCAAGGACAATGTAGGGTGGTTGCATTGTGTTAAACGACCATCCACAGAATTCACGCAAAGCCGTGTCAGCCCCGCGTGTAAAAGAGTTTGGTCAAGATCGATATGAAAGTTCATGCGCGCAAAGTCGTGTAAATTCGTAAAGATCGGGTTTCTGTGACGCTAGTCTTGAAAAATAATAGAGCGAGGATTTTCGCCTTTAAAAAGGTAATCTTCGGCTTGACCGAACCACCTTCATACCCTTAAATGGCTGTGTGGCGATTTGTTACCGTATTGTGGGCCACTTTAAATAATCCACTAAAAAGGTCGAGGCGCGTAACCCCGACTGGCATCGGGGTTTTTTTATGGGCGGCGCCCAAAGGATAAGATTATGGATACTTGGAAACCAAAGACCAAGCTGGTGCATGCTGGCACCAAACGCAGCCAATTCGGTGAATTGTCAGAGGCGATGTTCCTGACACAAGGCTTTGCCTATGACACGGCCGAGGCCGCGGAAGCGCGTTTTATTGAGACCCAAGAAGATGAATATATCTATGCCCGCTACGGTAATCCAACCGTTAGAATGTTCGAAGAACGCATCGCAGCCCTAGAAGGGGCCGAAGACGCTTTTGCCACGGCCAGCGGTATGGCTGCGGTCTCTGGGACACTGTTTTCGATGTTGCGTGCTGGCGATCATATCGTCTCGGCCAAAGCATTGTTTGGGTCCTGTCTTTACATTGTCGACGATGTTTTGCGCCGCTGGGGCATAGAAGTGACGTTGGTTGATGGGACAGATTTGGATGCGTGGCGCGCTGCGATGCAGCCAAACACGAAGGTTTGCTTTCTAGAGGCATTGTCAAACCCGACTTTGGAGGTGATCGACATTGCTGGCGTGGCCGAAATTACGCACGCGGCAGGCGCCACCTTGGTCGTGGACAATGTTTTCGTCACCCCGATGTTCCAACGCACTTTGGAGTTGGGCGCGGATGTTGTGATCTATTCGGCAACCAAACACATAGACGGGCAGGGACGTGTGATGGGCGGTGTCGTGCTAGGCACGCGCGAGTTTATCCGCAAAACGTTTGAGCCTTTTAACAAACATACAGGGCCGTGCATGAGCCCGTTTAACGCATGGGTTCTGCTGAAAGGCATGGAAACGCTGGCACTACGCTGTGATGCGCAAGCGGACACAGCACAAGCGGTTAGTGATGCGGTTGAGGGACATAACAAGCTGTCGCGCGCCATTTATCCGTTCGCCCACAGTCACCCGCAACAGGCCTTGGCAAAGGCACAAATGACCAAAGGCGGCACGATGCTTGCGTTGGACATTAGTGGCGGTAAAGACGGCGCGTTTCGGTTCCTAAACGCACTGAAAATTGTGACCCTGTCGAATAATTTGGGCGATGCGAAAAGCCTAACAACGCATCCTGCCACCACGACGCATCAGCGCCTTACGGATGCTGAGCGCGCTGGGCTTGGGATCACAGACGGGTTGGTGCGATTGTCGATGGGACTAGAAGATACGGACGATCTGGTGGCGGATATATTGCAGGCGTTGGACGCGGTTTAGTTTAAAACACCATATAATTCAGTGTTTTGGAGAAGTGTGATGCGACCTGCAATGGGCATTGCATGTGCGGGCGTCGCTAAAATAACGGACCGCTGGGCAGGCGGGCGCATGTCAGTTTCACCCATATATATGCCGTTTATTTCGCCCCAACCCTAGTAATTCAACCGCTATACCCCATATAGAAGATAATTAAGGGCACTAGACCGAAAGGGAACCCCGATGAACATTCATGACACTGTAAACAAACTGAAGGCTGATCTGCAGCCTGCTGAAAAGCCGTCTAAGGCTGAGGCTGAAGAGGCTGTGCGCACATTGCTGCGCTGGGCTGGCGAAAACCCCGCACGTGAGGGATTGTTGGACACGCCTGCGCGCGTGACGAAAGCTTACGGTGAATGGTTCAAAGGGTATGAAGAAGACCCGACTGCGATGTTGCAGCGCACCTTTTCAGAGGTCGAAGGCTATAATGAAATGGTGCTACTAAAAGACATCCGTTTTGAGAGCTATTGCGAACATCACATGGCCCCGATTATCGGCACGGCGCATGTGGCGTATGTGCCCACAGACCGCGTCGTTGGCATCTCTAAGCTTGCGCGCGTTGTGGATGCGTTTGCCAAGCGCCTGCAGGTGCAAGAAAAGATGACAGCCCAAATCGCCAATGCGATTGACGAAGCATTGCGCCCGCGCGGCGTGGCCGTGTTCTTGGAGGGTGAGCATCACTGTATGTGTACCCGCGGCGTGAACAAAAGCGGCGTTACGATGGTTACTTCTGCCATGCGCGGAGATTTCCAGAAGGATCGCGAATTGCGCCGGGATTTCATGGGTATCATCGGGAAAATAGGATAAATTATTGCACAAAATATGTTGAATTTTAAGGGGATTTAAGTTTCTTTAAACTTCCTTTACCTCGCTGGCGCATCACTTTGGAAAACAGCCAGCGGAGTACCCTTTGAAACGTGCCAAGCTAATCCAAAAAACAATCGCTGAACCTGTAATCACGGTGCCCGAACTGGTGCGCGTTTTAATCGTCGACGATGCGAGAGTTGATCGCGTTAGCCTGATGCGGATATGTCAGCAAATGGACTTTAACACAGAAGTGTTCGAAGCAACGTCTTTGGCGCAGTTGGACGCCATGTTGACGAGCCAAAGTTTTCATCTGATATT
>CALDZS010000323.1 GCA_937944065.1 uncultured Amylibacter sp.
GTTGGGCAATTCATGTTTGCGCATGATCGCAGTGATCTTGCCGCCATGCAGGATGAAATAGGCGTTAAACACCATGCCATCCTCTGCCAGCGGCCCACCGATGCCAATGCTGGGGCCTGTGTCACAGGTTTTCGCCAACCGTTCGATATGCGCCATGCAATCGGCGACAAAGGCGGGTTTCAATAACAAATCTTGGACTTGATAGCCGCAGATAAACATTTCGGGCAAGGCCACGAAATCTGCGTTTGCCTTGGCCGCAATAAGCTGCGCCTCGACCGCTTTGGCCATATTGCCTGCCAAATCGCCTACGGTGGGATTTAATTGTGCCAGTGTTAACCGTAATTTATCGCTCATATCCCATCCTCTGGTCAAAGGTGCCCGTTGCGGCGCTTTGTTAGTATGTAGCAGATGAGACGATGTTTAAAAGTCACCAGATCAAAAAACATTGCCACCCGAGTTATGACCCCCTAGCGTGGGGTGTACGTGACTGTGGGTGGGTAAAGTTCAAAATGCAAATGGGATTAAGGTTGGTTTTCCTTCTATGTGTGACCTGTTATTTAGGTCACCCGCGCCCTGCCGTCGCGCAGACAGGCATCGTCATAAAGCAATATGAAGAAGGTGGGATATATAAAGGTCCGTTTCGCAATGGCAAACAACATGGGCGTGGACGCTACAGTCTGCCCGATGGGTATGAATATTTTGGCGATTGGGTCGACGGCGTCATTCAGGGCAAAGGTATCGCCAAATTTGCCAACGGATCGAATTACGAAGGCGATTTCGTCGACGGCAAACCGCATGGCACGGGCACCATAATCTTTGCCAATGGATCGACTTATACAGGCGATTGGACAGATGGTCTGATGACCGGCACAGGAACGCTGCAATATGCCAGCGGTGCTGTTTATACAGGCGGATTTCTAGATGCGCAGCATCATGGGTTTGGTCTGTTCACATCACAAAGCGGGTATCGCTACGAAGGCAATTGGGACAATGGACGCGAAACTGGATCAGCCAAAATCACCTATGTCGATGGCAGCTTGTACGAAGGCGAAGTTTTAGAAAGCAAACGCCATGGCCAGGGCACATTGCGCACGGCTGACGGTTTGATCTATTCTGGCGCATGGGACCAAGGCGAAATCACCGGCCTTGGGAAAATGACGCAACCAAAGAAATCTATTTATGAAGGTCGGTTTGAAAAAGGGCTGCGCATGGGAACAGGGCGGTTAACCCTGACCAACGGCGACGTGTACGAAGGCAATTTCAAATCCAACAAACGCGAAGGCCAAGGCAGGTTCATCGCCGCAAGTGGTTTCATCTATGATGGGACATGGCAGGATGACAAGATCGTCGGCCATGGCAGTGCAACCTATTTGAACGGGTCAACCTATGTGGGCAACTTCGTAGATGGCGTTCCACAAGGCCAAGGCAAAATCACCTATGCAGACGGTGGCAGTTTTGAAGGATCTTGGGTTCAAGGCAAAATCGCGGGTACGGGGACCGCACAATTTGTAAACGGCTCTGTCTATCAAGGCGAATTTAAAAACGCAGTACCGAACGGCAAAGGCCGCATCACTTACAAGTCTGGGCACAGCTATGCTGGCGACTGGGTAGACGGAATAAAACAAGGCTTCGGCAAAACATTGTTCCCAGATGGGTCAACCTTTGAGGGTCGATTTATCAAAGGTGCGCGCGAAGGTGTGGGTACACTAACATTGGCATCTGGGTTCACATATGAAGGCAATTGGACCAACGATCAGATTAACGGCACTGGCGTCGCACGCTATGCCAGCGGTGACGTTTACGAGGGCGAATTTCTGAATGGGAAACGCCATGGGATCGGGCGTATGACCTATCAAACGGGTCGTATCTTTTATGGTGTATGGAACGCTGGCGTCGAAGACTAAGCCCTGCCAGAGGCGGATAGCATCATACCAACGATAGCGCCCGAGGTCAGCCCAACGGATACCGCAGCCCCGCAAGACTGATCACCACGGGATCATCTCGCCTTTCCAGTCAAAAAACTGACCGGTGTGCTGTGGCGTCAAATCCGCCATCACTTTTAAAAGGTTTTCGCAAGCCTCGGTCGAGGGGACTGTTTTAGAGCCTTTGGCATATTTGCGCGTCAGTTCTGTCTGAACCGTGCCTGGATGCAAGGCCACGCAAATCGAATTTGGGTTTGCGCGCGACAACTCTATCGACGCCGTCTTTATGATTTGATTGGCCGCCGCTTTGGCCGCACGATAAGATATCCAACCGCCCAGACGATTGTCTTCGATCGATCCGATGCGCGCTGTCAAAATCGCAAACATCGCTGGGCTGTCTTGCTTTAGGAATGGATGCAGGTATTTCAACAGCATTGCAGGCCCCAGCGCATTCGTCTCGAATTGCGCGCGCAATGTATCGGCCTGCATCGCCTTTAATGATTTTTCTGGCGCAACTCCGTCCAGCTCTAACGCACCCGTGGCGCAAAAGATTAAATCGAACTTACCCGTCAGCGTGTCCGCGAAGGCGGCGACCGATGCTTCATCCCGAATATCCAGCTCGTTGGCTGATCGCGATCCTGTCACCACATGTCCCATGCCCAATCGGTTCCCCAACGCCATGACCATGGCAGATCCGATGCCACCAGATGCGCCGATGACCAACGCGCGCGCGCCCTCAGGCAGGAAATCTGCGGGCTTGCTCATGCCTTGCCAGCAGGCACAA
>CALDZS010000324.1 GCA_937944065.1 uncultured Amylibacter sp.
CAGTGTCGGGCGCGATATCGTATTTGATGTGGATTGGCAGGGTGGCCAACAAATCCGCGCGTCTTCAATGCAGCATGATGTGGTGTCGATCTTTATTCTACCGCCGTCGATCAAGGAATTGGAGCGTCGCCTAACCTCGCGCGGGCAAGACAGCCCCGAGGTTGTGGCAAGTCGCATGGCGAAAAGCCAAGACGAGATCAGCCACTGGGCAGAATATGATTATCTGATTGTGAACGATGATGTGGACATTGCCTTTGAAACGTTGAAATCAATTCTAATCGCAGAACGATCAAAACGTACACGGCGTAATGATTTGATGGCGCATGTGCAAAACCTGAATGCAGAATTCGAGGCAATGGAATGACGATCTACAGCTTGGATAATGTGTCACCTGACGTGGCAGACGATAGTTGGGTCGCGCCAAACGCTCAGGTTATGGGTGATATCGTCATCGGCGCACGCGCCAGTATTTGGTTTGGTGCCACGTTGCGCGGGGACAATGAACGCATCACTGTAGGTGCTGGCAGTAACGTGCAGGAAAACAGCGTGTTGCATACAGATATGGGATACCCGCTGGTGATCGGTGAAAACTGTACAATCGGGCATACTGCGATCCTGCATGGATGTACGATTGGTAACAATTCGTTGGTTGGAATGGGGGCCGTTATCTTGAACGGCGCCGTGATTGGGGAAAACTGCCTGATCGGGGCAGGTGCGATGGTCACCGAAGGAAAAGTGATCCCTGACGGATCGTTGGTCATCGGGTCACCGGGGCGCGTAGTGCGCGCACTGGATGACAAAGCGATGAAAGGTTTGGAACTGTCTGCGATTCATTATCAACAGACGGCGGCCAGATTTAAAAAGGGTCTAACCGCGCTTTAACCTTTTGTCATTGTCATCAGAAATTTGTGCCCGCCAGTCAAAGATGTCCAATCTTGCTGTACGTCTAGTGACTTGAACTGTCGGCGCGCCATTTCAAAATGAACCATCGACGGGCTGCCTTCATAAACGACATCGCTGGTCAAATAGTTCCAGTTGGCTTCGTCAAAGTTGAATTTATCGGCCACAATATCGAAGGCCCATGTTGGGTATGATTTACGCACGATCAGGTGGCCACCGACGGGCATTGCGCTCTCGAAACACATAATCATTAGGAAGGCTAGCGCGACTTCTGATTGGGCTAATTTGCCCTCGACTTCCCAACTTACGCTCATCCGACGGCTGGCGTATCTAGCGTCTAATAGGCTGATTATCTGTTGCTGCGCCAGCTCTGCATCGCTGACTTCTGGTCGGAAGGCGACACGTAGAAACGATAAGGTTGCGTTGGCGTTTCGCGCGCTTTGTTTGACCAATTCAAACTCTTCGCTAGGCGGGGTGCCGGCAAGTTCCAGCAATTCTAGCCCGTTTTGAATGGCACCAATGGGGCTGACAAGGTCGTGACAGATACGGGCTGTGATTAAGGATGCGATGGGGTCATTTTTATCGTACATTTATAATTCCTAAGTGATGATAAGGGGCTGCAGTATGAGTATTTTTCTGGAACCGGGGCAGTTGGTCCAGTATCAGACCCAGCCAGAATGGGGCGTGGGTCAAATTCAGTCGGTAATTGACGAAAAGGTAACTATAAATTTTGAAAATGTCGGGAAAATTGTAATTATGGGTGAACATGTGAATCTTCTAGTAGTTATACGTTAGTATTCAAGCCATAGTTGTATTGGGCGGTGAATACTCGCTACGGTGCAAGTTGGTTAAGGCAGGACTGTGGCAATTTCTGTTCGTTTCTGCGTTCATTAACAAAAACTACTGCCAAAAGACCCCAGTTGTGAGGTAAATAGCTCGTATAACCCCTTAATCGATAAAGTACGGGCATTAGGATTTGGCACAAACTAATCATGAACGTTAATACTTCAAAATATTCAGTCAAACTGGCGCAAAACGAGGCTGAGATAATCGCGGCGCAACACTTGCGGTATCAGGTTTTTGTCATTGAATTCGGTGCTAAGGCCGCAGGTATTGATACTGCCCAGCTAGAGGCGGATCGGTTTGATACATTCTTTGATCACATACTTTTGATTGAAAATGCGACGCAACAAGTGGTTGGCGTTTATCGGATTTTGACCCGCGCGGCAGCTGTCGGTCAATGTGGGTTTTACGGATCAGATGAATACGACCTGTCGGTGTTTGAAACACACTCACGCCCGTCGGCAGAGCTAGGCCGATCGTGCATCGCGCCAGAGCATCGTGGCGGGGTTGCGTTGCATTTGCTGTGGGCGGGTGTTGCGGATTATGTCGCCATGCATAACCTAGAGATATTGTTCGGACTCGCCTCTTTTCGCGGTGTTGATCCGCGAATTTATGATCATGCCTTGTCACATTTGCATTATAATTACGCCGCCCCCACCGATTTACGTGCACAAGCGATGCCAGATGGTGCGTTGGGTATGGATATCTTACCGCAAGATCAGGTGGATCGGTTGACCGCGATGCGTCAAATGCCGGGGCTGGTGAAATCCTATTTGCGGCTGGGCGGGCGTGTCGGTCTAAATGCGTTCGTGGATCGTGAGTTTAACTGCATTGATGTTTGTATGGTCATGGACACAGCGCAGCTTTCGGCTAAACACCAAGCATTATATTCCAAAGGGGTGTTGTGATGTTTGCTTGGGAAGATGGGCGAGAGCTGAGATTGGAACGCCCGCACATCCTTGCGTGGCCTTTGGTTATCTTGCGCGCGGTGCTGGTTGCACTTGTTATCTTTGCCCTGATGATACCGTTGCTGGTTTTGCGTGTGTTGGGTCAAGATGCTTGGGGACAAAGAATTGTCCGTTTCGCGTGTCGAACATGTCTGCGCATCATTGGTTTGCGCATCCGCGTCATTGGAACGCCTCTGGCGGACGACGGCGCGCTGGTGGCAAACCATTCGTCATGGCTTGATATCTTTTCGCTGCATGCTGCCAACAGTGTTTATTTTGTATCCAAAGCAGATGTCGAGGGTTGGCCGCTAATCGGCGCCATCGCGAAATCTGCAGGAACTGTGTTCATCGAGCGGCGCACCAGCCATGCGGGGAAACATAAGCACCTGTTTATGGATCGTATTTCACGTGCCCATCGGTTGCTGTTTTTTCCAGAAGGTACCAGCACAGATGGCCGCCGCGTTTTGCGGTTTCGATCCAGCCTGTTCGCGGCTTTTTTGGAAACAGCACCCCAGTCGCCAATTTGGGTGCAACCCGTGACGTTAAATTACCACGCGCCCAAAGGGGATCGCGTGGATTTTTATGGCTGGTGGGGCGATATGGGTTTCTTTGAGCATTTCGTCTTGATCCTGTCGCGCGTGCGCCACGGGCATATCGAATTGGTTTTCCACACACCTTTGAACGTACAAGATTTCAGTTGCCGCAAAGATTTGGCATTGGGCGCAGAAAATGCTGTGCGTGCAGGACTAACCGCTGACCCTAGCTGATCCGTTTCAGGAACGCATCAAGGGCTGCGTTTGCCCCGTCAGGTGCATCCCACAGCTCGCTTCCTAACGCGAACCAGTCGACGACAGGCGCCAGTTTTTCGGCCATATCTAGGCTGATCGCACCTTCGGCTACGACGGGAATTTCTATCATCTGGCTCCATGCTTCGAACACTTCGAATTCTACTGGTTCTTGGGTGCCAAGTGTGGATGCGGCCACGGGACCAAAACAGATGTAATCTGCGCCAGCCTCGCCTGCATTCATGCCAGTATGTCGTTTGGTGCCGCAATGCGCACCGACGATTGGATCAGCGCCCAAAGCCGCGCGCACATCGCGCACAGAGCGTGCACCGTCCACCAAGTGTACACCGTCTAGGCCCAACGGCTCTACCAATTTGTAATGGCTTTCGATCACCAAAGACACGTCGGCGTTGTGACAAACATCGCGCAGCTTGTCTGCCGTTTTGCTGATCACGGTTTCGTCTGTGCTGGACAGTGCCATGCGCACGCACGCGATATCGTATTGATCCAACAGCGATTTCAACTGATCTGGAAACACATCCAGCGACAATTCTGGCGGGGATATCAGGTAAATCTGTGGGATCAATTCGTCAGACATTTTAAAGGCCCCTTCGGCTGCTTTTGATCGGTTTAACCAGCACGCAGCATTTGGTCAAACGGCTTTGACTTTGCGGTCTCGGATCATCAAGAATAGGCCAGAGGCGATGATGCCCGCAGCCCCCACCAAGGTTTGCCAATCTGGGATTTCACCAAAGAAGATAAGCCCAATGATTATTGCAAAGATCAGCCGTGAATAGCGAAAGGGAATAACAGCCGAGATATCGCCCAAACGCAGTGCAACCGTGATCGTGAAATAAGCGGTCATGCCAGAGATTGAGATCGCGATAAGATAGGCCCAAGCTTCGATCCCATCCGCCATCGGGGCGATGCCGCGGGGCAGGGTTAAGATTAACCCCAACGGGATGAGTATTGCATAACCAAATGTTGATAGCTGTAGGCTGGTGATGGATTTTGGCACCCGCCGCGTCGCTAAATCGCGCACAGACAGCCCCAACATTCCGCCCACAGCAACCAACGCGTTGGGATCAAACCCATCCATGCCCGGACGCAGGATCAGCAGCACACAGAGCAGGCCAACAATGATGGCGACCCAACGGCGCGGACCTACAGTTTCTTTGAAAAAGAAAACCGCTGCCAAGGACACCACCAATGGGTTCGCTTGTTGGATTGCACTGACACTGGCAAGCGGGATCAAACTGACGGAGGTGACAATGCCCCACGTGCCCAACAACTCGCCTGCATTGCGCACCAAAACGGCGGGATGAAAAAAACTGGCGGGGAAAGGTTTTTCGCCTTTGATGAAACTCGCCACTGCAAACGCGACTGTGCCGACGACCCCAATCATCAGGATGATTTGTTGGCTGGCCAATACATGCCCCGCCGCCTTGATAAGTCCGTCAGAAATGGCAAAGCCTGCCATTGCCAACAGCATCAAGATAATTCCGCGTTTATTTTCCAATCAGCGTGTTAACTTCGCGGTT
>CALDZS010000325.1 GCA_937944065.1 uncultured Amylibacter sp.
TCCACACGCCGCCGCATCGCACGTGCATTCGAATTGCTTAAGACCAAACAGGTTCAAGAGCCGTTCAAAAAACATGACAACATTCCATTGTAGGTGGCTGATATGATTAAGAAAATACTTGTTGCGAACCGGGGTGAAATAGCGTGTCGTGTCTTTAAATCGGCCAAAGCGATGGGGATTGCTACGGTGGCTGTCTATTCGGATGCGGACAAGAACGCGTTACATGTCCGCATGGCTGATGAAGCTGTGTATATTGGTGCCTCTGCAGCATCCGAAAGCTATCTTGTCATCGATAAAATCGTGGCGGCCTGTAAAGAAACTGGCGCCGATGCTGTGCACCCTGGTTATGGGTTTCTATCCGAACAATCAGCATTCTGTCAGGCGCTAGACGCAGCTGGAATTTTATTTGTCGGACCACCAGTGCCAGCAATCGAGGCGATGGGCGATAAAATCACCTCAAAGAAAATTGCTCAAGAGGCAAATGTGTCAACAGTTCCAGGGCACATGGATTTGATCAGTGACGCGGAACATGCGGTGAAAATTGCCACTGAAATCGGATATCCTGTGATGATCAAAGCCTCTGCTGGCGGCGGCGGCAAAGGCATGCGCATAGCGTGGGATGACGCAGAAGCGCGCGAAGGGTTTGCAAGGTCAAAGTCAGAAGCGGCCAGCAGCTTTGGTGATGATCGTATTTTTATTGAAAAATTCATCGAAGAGCCGCGTCATATCGAAATTCAAGTGTTGGCCGACAGTCATGGCAATTGCATCTATTTGGGCGAGCGTGAATGCTCGATCCAACGACGCAATCAAAAAGTTATTGAGGAGGCACCGAGCCCCTTTCTGGACGAAGCAACCCGCAAGGCCATGGGTGAGCAATCCTGTGCCTTAGCAAACGCGGTTGGTTATACCTCGGCTGGGACTGTTGAGTTTATCGTCGACAAGGATCGCAAGTTTTATTTCTTGGAAATGAACACGCGTTTGCAGGTTGAACATCCGGTGACAGAGCTGATCACGGGTGTTGATTTGGTTGAACAGATGATCAGAGTGGCAGATGGTCAAAAGCTGAAGATCAAACAAAAGGATGTGCAACTGACAGGGTGGGCGATGGAAAGCAGGCTATATGCCGAAGATCCATTTCGCAATTTTCTACCCTCAATCGGTCGCTTAACGCGGTACCGTCCACCCGAAGAATTTGCATCTAGCAACCATATCGTTCGAAATGATACCGGCGTGTTTGAAGGCGGAGAGATTTCTATGTTCTACGACCCGATGATTGCAAAATTGTGTACGTGGGGCCCGACACGCGCAGAGGCTATTGAGCATATGCATTCAGCGCTTGATGGGTTTGAGCTGGAAGGGATTGGGCACAATTTACCTTTCCTATCGGCCGTGATGGGCCATCCGCGGTTTCAATCTGGCAATATTACGACCGGGTTCATTGCCGAAGAGTATCCAGATGGTTTCGAAGGTGTGGCCGCGGTCGAACCCTATAAAACAGTTCTGAACGCCACTGCATTGATGATCAATCGAATGAAAGAGAAACGGATTGCCGACCGCGAGAATGCGTTCGGTAAACCGCTTTCTAAAAAGCAAGACAAGGTTCTTCGGAGCAACCGTGAAAACCTGAACGCTACGATCAAGAAAACCAAAAAAGGATACAAGATATCTTTGGATGGCAATAAACATAAATGCCAGATTAAGTATCGCTTAGAAGGCTCGCTGGCAGAGGTTCGGGTGGACGGAATTGAATACCGTGTAAAAGTGGATCGTATCACCAGCGGCTATCGTTTGCGTATGCGCGGGATCGACAGCTCCATCCAAGTCCTAACGCCTCGAATTGCTGACCTCGCGGCGCTGATGCCAGTGAAACTGCCACCAGATACGTCAAAGCTGCTACTTTGCCCGATGCCTGGACTGGTAGTGTCCTTATTGGTCAAAGAGGGGGATCAAGTTGAAGAAGGTCAATCTTTGGCTATCGTCGAAGCGATGAAGATGGAAAATGTCTTAAAGGCAGAACGGACCACAAAAGTGTCCAAGATCCCTGTGGCAGAGGGTGACAGTCTGGCTGTTGACGACGTGATCATGGAGTTTGAATAGATGTCTAAACGCGACGAATGGACAGACCGCGCTACGGCCGAAGCAAAAGGGCGCGTCCCCACGGACACCATGACGCCGGAAGGCATAGCGATCAAGCCAGTCTATTTTAACGAGGATCAGCCCGACGGTATTGATGATGCGCAACCTGGTGCTGCGCCGTTTACACGCGGTGTAAAGGCAACGATGTACACGGGGCGCCCGTGGACAATTCGCCAATATGCAGGTTTTTCTACAGCCGAGGAAAGCAACGCGTTCTACCGCAAGAATTTGGAAGCAGGGCAAAAAGGACTGTCCGTCGCATTCGATTTGGCAACGCATCGCGGATATGACAGCGATCATCCCCGGGTCGTGGGGGACGTCGGCAAGGCTGGCGTTGCTATCGACAGCGTAGAGGATATGAAGATTTTGTTCGACAGTATACCGTTGGATAAAATGTCGGTTTCCATGACGATGAATGGTGCCATCATACCGGTATTGGCTATGTTCATAGTCGCAGGTGAAGAGCAAGGCGTGGATCGATCTGTTCTTTCAGGCACCGTTCAAAACGACATTCTAAAAGAATTCATGGTGCGCAACACCTATATTTACCCCCCCGAACCGTCGATGCGGTTGGTGGCGGACATCATCGACTATACATCGCGCGAGATGCCGAAATTTAATTCTATCTCAATCTCTGGTTATCATATGCAAGAAGCGGGTTCGACCCTTGCGCAAGAGCTGGCGTATACGCTGGCTGACGGTATGGAGTATGTCCGCGCGGCGATGTCCAAAGGATTGGATGTCGACGTGTTTGCCGGACGGCTTTCGTTCTTCTTTTGCATTGGTATGAACATGTTTATGGAGGCGGCGAAATTGCGCGCAGCGCGCCAAATGTGGTCGAAAATCATGACAGATTTTGGTGCAAAGTCAGACCGATCCAAGATGTTGCGCACGCATTGCCAAACGTCTGGTGTCAGCTTGACC
>CALDZS010000326.1 GCA_937944065.1 uncultured Amylibacter sp.
ATTAATTCGTTCGACAACTGGCAGAAGCTCTCAGAACAGCGCTTAGGTTAGGATCGGATCAAGGTTTTGATCACATCAGCCTTCGATTTCATGCGCCAATAATCCGATATTGTCGTGAGCTTTGCAGATAGGATATCGGCCGCGCCGTTTGACATGAGGCCTAACAACAAACCGATAATCAGCTACATTATACTGTTCGTTAACGCTTCTTTTCGCTCGTGCAACGGATCACCAACCTGCAATACCGCACTAGATGGCATTGTACGCTTTAATCGACGATTCTCATTATGGAATCAATAGCCCGATTCAAAAATGTGTGGTGTCACAGTTGATTGCGCGAACAATCTTGGTGACAATACCAAAGTACCAATTTGCACCTAGGATCAGAAAGTTGTTGGTTTCGCTCTACTTGTCAGATGGGTCATCAAGGTTCCCAAGGCCTTTTGACCGCTCAGCACTGTTGCTGAATGAACTAAATGACGTCACTGAATATTTAGCAAAGGATGATTAGGCGACGTTGCGGAATTGGTCATTGAAGTTTGCTTAACAAGAAAGATCAACCAGCTCCACGTGCCCGTGATGCTTCGGATTCTGGCACATAAGTTTTGGCGGCAAATTCCAGCAAGCCAGCGGGTTCGCGCACCGGAAATTTTCTAGCCGATTTCTCAAGATCAACCGCTGTTTCCAACAATTCAATACTGACCTGACAGCCGCCCTTAACATCAGGATCACCTTCAAGTTTAATCACGCTGTTCGAAATCGTCACCACACAATTTTTCCATGAAACACGCCACGTTGTACCGACTTGGCGTTTTAGCAACGCACACAGTAATATCGGAGCGTATAAATTTGAAATTATTAAATTTTCTGAAATCCCACCTCGATCAAATATCCCACACCCAACGAAAAACGGGCAAACACGTTTCTGTGCTGGTGGCCAGGTTGGTATCTCAGAACTCCGACATACACCTGTTTTTAGAAATGCCACCAAGTGATCTGTCGGATCTATACCCTGCTCACACAAATCAATGCAAGCTGTGCCAATTTCCTCGGCCAAACCCCAGTCATACCCAGCCCCGCGCGCCGCTTTTCGGCACAAAGAAAACATTTCAAACCTAGACAAACTCATGCGCGCAGCTCTGTATGTGTCCAGCAATTCTTAATGCTCAATTGGTCGGGGAATGGCGCGTCTTGGAACATGCAAATGCGCAGCCAACGATCTGAACGTGGATCAAAATGTGTAGCGCCAAAGAACGATAATTTGCACCTGAGCATATCTACTGGCACCATATTTTTGTCCAATAAATTGTCCTGAATTTCACTGTATGGAAACTTCATCGCTCTTTGAACACGCCGCACATAATACCGATGCTGCGGATGTGTCATTAAAAATTCCGCAAGCCGCCCCTTTTCGGGTAAATCAGCCAACAATGTCGCGACCCCGCGTCCAATATCCAATGGTTGCTCTAACTCCGCGCCCTCTTCCTCAAACCGTTCACCTAAGCGTGGTTCTAACTTTGCCTCTGACACGTACCAGAACCGCGCTTGTGCAGTTGGGACATCGTAATCTGGCCGCAAGGCCCAGTCGTAAAGGTCGACAATGGCACCGCGTAGAGTATTGCAATCCATCTGACCATCGATGTTGAAGTAATCCGTTTCATTGATCGACATGCAACTGGACAACCCGTCCACCAAGTCGGGATAGGTTTCGATCAACAAGGACACCAACTGCTCTTGCCCTTCTAGCGTCAGTTTGTTTTCTGAGGCTAGGTATAATTGATTCCAAAAATCAGCGGTGATTTTTGAACTGTCGAATAAAGCTTGCAGCTTTTCTAAGTCAGCACATAAATCAGCAATCTTTTTAACCTGCATAGGGTGCTGTGAGTTCCAGGCTTGTGCAGATACCAGTACCGCGTGCAAATGTTGCGCGAACACAGCACGCTCTGCATCACTGGGCAAGCCCACCGATCTTACCTTTGCCAGTGCCGCTTCCCTAGCAGCAATCCAGCAATGCAACAGAACCGGATGATGCACCAAGAACGGCGCCATACCCAAACCTGTTGAATTGCCAATGCCCAACGATCGTTTGGCATCCGCAGATAACGCAACCGCCGCGTCACCCCCTTTGACGCGTGCCATGTGATCTAACAGATCAACGACGAAGCAGCGGATAAGGTAAACAGTTAGCATTTCAACCTGAAATGGCTCTACAAATTCGGGGCGATCTTTTATTGCAACGCGATCTTCTGCGCCAAACTTTCCCGATCCATACACGGCAGTAGTGCGCATCAGATATCCAGTTTCGGCCAACTTTTCTGAACTAGGTTGCTGCCCATTCGCCAAACAATCCACCGCATAAGCCCACAAGCGTGACGACTTGTTCGCGCGCGATAAAGTCAATTCAGATTTCGAAACCCGTCCTGCTTCTTGAATCGGAACATTTTGTGACAAGCGTTCAATATCTACCTTTGTGGGCACACCATCGAACAAGGTGAATGTCGCATCCCATGCTTCTGCAATCACGCGATCAGATCGTTGATCATCGGGGATATCATGTGCAAATGCAACCAAGGAGTAAGGACGATCAGGCAATTGCACGGTGTAAACAGCATACCCCACACCGGCATTGTTCACATGCCAATCTGGATCACAAAACTTCCATTCTTCGGCGGCCGCACGGCGCAAAAGAACCCGCATAAAGCTAAGACGAGATTGATGGAAACACCCCATCCTTTCAAGCCGCATTACTTGCGAGGGTGGGCGCATGGCAACTTCGGTCATCTCGCTGGTCCAAAACTGTTCTGGTAGAAACGGTACCAGTTGCCGCCCATGACTTTGTTCACTTCCACGTCCGTCATCCCAAGTCGCCCCAGACCATCACCGATCGTATTGAAATGCCTATTGTCTTGATACCAAGTCGGCATAGGCGGGAAGCCCGCGTTTGATGCTGATCCTTCGCCGTAATCAATACCCTTGGTCCAGCGACCAACACGCATCCATTCGACCACGCTATCAGGTTGGTCTTGGCACAGATCGGTACCGATGCCGATATTGTCGATACCCATCTGGCTTGCGGTGTCAATAATCATCTGACAAAAACTGTCCAACGTGCAGTCTGATCCACCTTCCAGATGGTGCGGATAAATTGAAAACCCAAGCATACCACCCGACTGTCCAAGCGCCTTTAGAACCGTGTCAGATTTGTTGCGTAACGCGGCGTGCCAGCTGTATGGGTTAGCGTGCGTGATCGCGATTGGACGTGTCGAATATTCAATCGCTTCTAGCGTAGACCGCTCGCCAGAATGGCTCATGTCGACAACCAGCCCAACGCGGTTCATCTCGGCCACCACCTCGTGCCCCATCCGAGTTAGCCCTGTATCATCTTCTTCGTAACACCCCGTCGCTAGCAGTGATTGGTTGTTATAAGTCAACTGCATGAAACGCGCGCCCAAGCGGTGCCACACCTCGACCAGCCCAATATCATCCTCGATCGGGGACGGGTTTTGAAATCCAAAGAAAATCGCGGTGCGATCTGTGTCGCGAGCAACCTGTACGTCTTCAGCAGTGAAGCCTTGGAAAATTAGATCAGGGAACTGCTCGAAATAGCGGTTCCAGCGTTCGACTTGCAAAATCGTTTCGCGAAAAGTTTCATGATAGGCGATTGTAACATGCACCGCATCAATTCCACCTTCGCGCATTTGACGGAAAATCTTTTCCGACCAGTTGGCATATTGTAGGTTATCAATGCGAAAATTTGTCATGATACGGGGCCATTGGAAAGGGTTTGAGCAAGATCCCAAACTGCCGTTTCAATTTCCACCTCACTGGGCATTTTGAATGTCGAACCTGGCAAACGTGCGCCCTCTTGGGCGCTGACAACTTCTGTGATCCGATCCAAGCTGGTCCAAAATTGGTCACCGCTAGCGACAGTTGGATCGACGATGAAATAGAATTGCCCCAAATTGTGCGGCGCGCCGTCGGGTGCTTTGATCGCAGACACGTCGACAGAATTAACGGACCCAGTCACGGCCGCGGCCAAAATCTCGGCCATCAGGCCAAACCCGAACCCTTTGTATCCGCCAGATGAAACGAGCGATCCAGACAAAGCCGCTGCTGCGTCGGTTGTCGGTATACCGTCCTTGTCGACAGCCCATCCCAGTGGGATCGGTTCGCCCGCTGCTTTGGCCATTGTGATTTTACCCAACGCTATCGCTGAGGTACTTTGGTCGAACTGAAAGGCCACGCCGCCATCTTTGGCAGGGATCGCCATAGCAATTGGATTTGTACCCAGCACTGCTTTGTTGCCACCGGGTGGTGACACGACTGCCGATGCATTGGTGAATCCGATCCCAATAAACCCCGCTTCAGCAATCTGTTCAGTGAAATAACCCAATGATGTACACGTATGTGCATGCGCCACGGCCAAAATTACTGTTCCGTTTTCCTTGGCCACGTCCAGCGCCGTAGGCAAGGCGCGAGCAAACGCTGCCTGCGCAAAACCCAGTTGTGCATCAGCAACAACAACAGACGATTTTGGTGAGCTAACAACTGGTACAACATTACCTTTAACTCGACCTGTAACTAGTTGTTTACAATAACTTTCTAAATAGTATAGCCCGCAAATCAAATTGCCTTTAGCCTCGGCAATACGCACGGCATGCGCAACGCTTTGGGCAATCCAATCGTCGGCGCCATGCGCGATCAGCGCCTGCTTTGCCGTTGCTTCAATAGTGTTTAGGTCAACTTTAATCTTGCTCATTTTATCCGCCTAGTCATTAACGCTTTTGCGCAGTTCGAATTTTTGTATTTTTCCTGTAGCCGTCTTAGGTAATTCACCAAAGACAAATTTCTTTGGTCGCTTGAAACCCGCCAAATGTTCGCGACAGAACGCGTCCAACTCTTCCGCGCTGACGTCTGCACCGTCCTTCAACTCGATAAAGGCACAAGGCACCTCGCCCCATTTGTCATCTGCTTTGGCGACAACAGCCGCCAAACTAACGGCGGGATGCTTGTGCAACGCTGCCTCCACTTCGACCGAGGAAATATTCTCGCCGCCGGAAATGATGATGTCTTTCAGTCGATCTTTGATCTGCACCGCTTTGCGATCATGCAGTACGCCCAGATCACCAGTGTTAAACCACCCACCCGCAAATGCCTCTGCCGTTGCTTCAGGGTTTTTCAGATATCCCTTCATCACGGTGTTACCGCGGATCAGCAACTCTCCCATTTGGTCGCCGCTGACATCTTTGCCATCATTGACCATGCGCAAATTATCGGTGGCCAGCATCGCATTGCCCTGGCGCGATTTAATCTCAGCACGTTCGGCAAACCCCAGATCGTCCCAATCTGTGTTCCATGAACACATAATCGTGTGACCATAGGTTTCAGTCAAGCCGTACACGTGGGTCACGTTGAACCCCAATTCTTCGATCCCTTCCAGTACTACTGCCGGCGGCGGCGCTCCTGCTGTCATGACCTCGATCTTGTGCGACAATGGTCTGCGGTCTGCATCGTCCGCGTTCAGGATCATCGACAGCACAATCGGTGCGCCCCCGAAATGCGATACTTTGTGATCAGCGAGCGCGTCATACACAGCTTTCGGCGTTACGGCACGCGAGCAGATTATGGTGCCAGCAACCGCCGCCATCGTCCAACCGTGACCCCAGCCGTTACAATGGAACAGTGGCACGGTGTACAGGTAAGTAGGGTTTTGTGGCAGCGACCAATCGGCGATCGTGCCCATCGACATCAAGTATGATCCGCGGTGATGATAGACGACGCCTTTGGGTCGGCCAGAGGTGCCCGATGTATAGTTCAGCGAAATCGCGTCCCATTCGTCAGCGGGTAAAGACCAGTCGAAATCTGCATCACCTTCTGCGATCAAATCTTCATAGCTAACCGTACCAATGCGTGCGGGCATGTCAGCGTTTTGCAAATCCAGAATATCGATCACTAACAAATCTTCTCGGTCGATCATCTTCAACGCGGCTACCGTATTCGGTGCCAGTTCTGCGTCCACGATAAATACACGCGCCTCGGCATGGTTCAAGATATAGGCAATGGTTTCGGCATCTAGCCGTGTGTTGATTGTATTCAACACAGCGCCGATCATGGGTACGCCCCACAGAACTTCTATCATCTCTGGTGTGTTGGCGGCCAATATGGAAACTGTATCGCCCTTACCAATCCCGCGTTTTGTTAGTGCGGATGCCATTTGTCGACACCGTGCATAGGTGTCGGACCAAGTGTAACGACGCGTACCATAGATGATCGAGGCGCGGTCACCATACATAGTTGCGGCACGCGGTAAAAAAGACAGCGGGGACAACGGGACATAATTCGCGGGTGTTTTTTCAAACACATCATATTTGTCTGCGGTGTATTCCATAGCACGCCTCTAGTTTCTGATCACTTCGCCATCGTCCAGCATGGATACGATCCGCGCAAGTGTTTCCTTGGTCTTCGCAAGACGCAAGAACGCCGCGCGTTCGCGATCATACATGTCCTGCTCTGAAACCACCAATGGTTCATCTGCGTCCACGTTCACCACAATAGTCGCGACAGTCATTGCGACGGTTTTATCATGAGGAAAGAACCAGCCCTTTTTGATGCCGTCATCCATGAAATCCGACATTTCGGGCAAGATACTGTTGCCGGGCAGTGTAAAGCTGGTAACCTTGCGTGGGGCATACCCATCCGCCATCGCGCGCAGTTCTGCCGTGGCGCGCGTGATCAACTTGTCGCGGTTCATCACACTAATGTCTCGGTCTGGCAAGAAATACTGGTATTTTGCTGCCATTTGCGGGCTTGCCCCTGTTTGACTGTATCCCACCTGCATCCACGTGTTCCACGCAGCTTTCTTTGCATCGTTAGTCGCGGTCAGCCAACGTAGATACGTTTCCTTTACCCCGCCACCAGATGGGATCACGCCAACTGATGCCTCAACCAATCCCAGCACACTGTTGGCATGGGCGACCAGCTTGTCGCAATGCGCCAACACTTCATATCCACCACCAAGGCCTAGGCCGGACGGTGCGCCAATAACCGGAACGGGTGAATACAATAACGCTCGCACCGACTGCTGGAAATCGTTTAGGAACGCATCAATGCCATTCCAATCCGAAGCCTCGATCATCGCGCGGAACCGGTTCAAGTCCACGCCAGCCGAAAAATGTTGAGCGTCATTATGAACTAAAATCCCAGCGCCATGATCTTTTGCAGCTGCGCGCACAATCTCCATCGAGGATGCGGTCAACGCATTTGCCTTGGAATGGAATTCAATTAGTCGCAAGTCACCGTCGATTTCGAACAAGCTTGCGGCCTCGTTCTGAGCGATCGGCGTTAGGGTTTGCCGCATCAGACTGAATCGTTGCGTGCCTTCTGGCAGAACCACAGGATTGTAAGCTGCGTTGTCTAAATCTTTGAAATTTAAAACATTTAAAACATCACCCTCAGCAGCATAGAAGGGACCATGTTCTGCTGACAGCGCTAGCGCGGGCGGGACATCCACACCTACATCGTTGATAAGATTAACCACCGTATCAGCGCCCAGCGCATCCATCATTTCGAACGGGCCACGTATCCAATTAAACCCAAGTTTCATTGCATCATCAATGTCTTGCGGGCTTTGCGTTACATTTGGAATTAGGCTGGCTGCATAGGCCAAAACCCGCGCCAACATACGACGCGCAAAGGCTGTTTGTGGCGTACCATCTTCGGCAATTAAACCAGTCAAAGGTTCTTTTCCCGCGGCCAAATCATCGGCGGCTTTGATTGCCTTTGCTGGCAATTTTTTATCACGTGGGCGCAACTGGCCTGTTAATACGTCAACCGCGTGCCCGTCCTCGGCGCGGTAAAAACCGCCCTTGCCTTTGTCGCCCGTAAAGCCGTCTGCGATCATTTGTTCGATCAAATTGCGCACTGGGTTTTGCGGCCATCCGACAGCATGAAAGGCGTCGTCAGCAGGCAAAATATCCCCCAACGTGGACACCACATCGGACATCAAATCAACACCAATCAAATCGTATAATCCGAACACGCCTGTTTTAGGTATGCCCATCGGGCGCCCCATCAAAGCATCCGCGTGTTCGACAGATAATCCGTTGCGTACCGCCTCGTCCATACCGACTTGCAAAGCAAAGACACCAACTCGATTGCCAAGGAAACCAGGCGTATCGTTGCATGTGACAACACCTTTGCCCAACACTTCGTCGTTATACCGCGCCAACCGCGCCATGACGTTTTCATCCGTATCCGTTCCACGCACGAGCTCTAATAGACGCATATAGCGCACCGGGTTGAAATAGTGGGTGATAGCAAATCTTTTGCGGAATTCGACATCCATGTCTTCGACCAACAACGATATCGGAATGGTCGAAGTGTTCGAGGTAACGATGCACGTGTCAGAAATCACAGCGTTCAAACGATTGTACAGATCTTTCTTTATCGGCAGGCGCTCGACAACCGCCTCGATAATCCAATCGCATTCCGCGAGGCGATCGAAATCGTCTTCGGTGTTGCCAACTTCGATCAGGTCAAGGCAAGACTTGTGCATCAAACTGGGTGGATCAGATTTTGCCAAACGTGCCTTGGCCGCCTCGACCGCGTCATTGCGATTTTCCCCACGAGGAAGATCTAGCAACAAAACCTTGTGACCTGCATTGGCGATCTGCCCTGCAATACCACTGCCCATTGTGCCTGCGCCTATGACGGCAATTTTTTTAAAATCTGTATCAACCATTTGTCAAAAAATCCCGTAACGCTTTGTTAACTTCGAAGGGCTTTTCACCCGTCACCATATGTCCCGCATTTGGGATGATTGTCAGATCGGCACCCTCAATTGCGCTGGCCATTTGACGCCCAAACTTCATCGGCGTCATCTTATCCTTGTCGGCCAAAATACACTGCGTCCGACAACTGATTTTTGCCGCAGCAGCCTGCCCACCGGTATACGCCGCACAGGCCGTCAGATCGGCAAACAACGAACCAGGCTTGTTTGCGCCCATAACTTGGCTGCCATAGATCATGTGGCTTTGACCCGGCATAGTATGGTCGTGGCTGTGGCCATCAGGACCATGGCCCCACTCCATCATTGCTGCAATTGCTTTGGGTTCATCATTTTGCGCCAGACCCAACAAATGGTCGTTTACACCAATGGCCAAAGCAGTGGCGATCAATGACAGACCAGTAACCCGTTCAGGATAGCGTGCGGCCAATTCCAAAGCGATCAAACCACCTTGGGAATGCCCAATCACATGAGCAGTCTTGATCCCGTGCGCGTCCATGACCGCGATGTGCCAGTCAGCCATTTCCTCGATACTGGTCAGGGCGTCGCCATCAGACAGACCATGTGCGGGCATATCTGGGGTGATAACCTGCCACCCACGGTTGGCCAAAAACCGCCCTTGCAAAGTATAGCTTAGATGCGACTGGCCAGACCCGTGAATGAACATCAAGACGTCACCGTTTGCGTCGAAGTCGCGTCCCCCTGTCGAGGCAAAAATTTGCGAACCGTCTACATCGAATTTCATGCTGTCACCTTTGAGGCTGAACGCAATGCCTGTTTGAAGTCAGCGATGATATCATCGATATCCTCTAGACCCACGGAGATACGCAGCAGATCGTCGGTCAGGCCCGCATTCGCCATCGCGTCTGGCGTTAGGTGTGAATGGGTCGTTGATCCTGGATGAATGACCAAGGTCTTTGCGTCCCCGACATTGGCAAGGTGTGACGCAAGCTTCACACTTTCGATAAATACACGTCCCGCTTCGCGCCCGCCTTTGACACCGCATGCGATGACCGCGCCTGCGCCCTTTGGTAACAAACGCGCGGCCACTGCATGATCTGGATGATCAGGCATGCTTGGATGCTTAACCCAAGCGATTTGATCATGACCTTGCAAGAAGTCCAACAGTTTGTGCGTGTTCGACATGTGCCGTTCCATGCGCAGGCCAAGGGTTTCCAAACCTTGCAGCAGATGAAATGCATTCATCGGTGCCAAACACGGCCCAACATTATACATGCCTTCGGAACGCACCCGCATACTGAACGCGGCTGGTCCGAACTCTTCCCACAGGTTTACGTTTTGGAACGCGTAGTGAGGGCTGGTCAGCGTAGGAAAGCGGTCATTTTGACCCCAATCAAAATTACCACCGTCAACAATTGCACCGCCCAGCGCGATACCATGGCCACCCATCCACTTTGTTAATGAATGGATCACGATATTCGCGCCTTGCTCAATTGGTTTCAAAAGCCATGGTGTATTAAAGGTTGCGTCGATCACCAGCGGCACGCCCGCATCATTCGCGATTTTCGCTACTGCTGGCACGTCCATAATATCCATACCCGGATTGCCAATCACTTCGCCAAATACCATTTTTGTATTTGGTTGGATTGCCGCTGCAATGGCGTCGGGGTCGTTTGGCGGAACGAATGTCGTCTTGATGCCGTAGCGCGACAGAGTATGTTCAAACAAATTGATATTAGCACCGTACATTTGCGACGAACTAACAATGTGATCGCCAGCGCTAGTCAGCGCCAGCACAGTTAGAAACAACGCGGCCATACCAGATGACACGCAAACGGCGGCTACACCACCATCCATGGCGGCGACACGCTGTTCAAGAACCGCTACAGTTGGGTTCGTCAAGCGTGAATAAATGTGACCACCTACCTCTAGATTAAACAGCGATGCTGCATGTTCAGTGCTTTTGAACACGTAAGAAGTCGTTTGGTGAATCGGAACCGCTCGGGACCCATGCCGCTCGTCTGGGGTTTGACCCGCATGAAGGCCTAGGGTTTCGATCTTATAATCACTGCTCATGGCGCGTCCTTTATTGTCATATTCCTGTCTCAGAAGTTTATAGCGATCTGTCAATCCATCTTTTGACATTTCACACCGAGAAATCGAGCCTTCGGAAAATCAATAAGTTAAAAAAACTGTTGCGAGAATCCTGCGTTCTGAATTAGCTGAGCCTTGCAACATATTCAGGATACGACCATGGCCGGAGCACCTATTTCAAAATCACGCCGATTGCGTTCAACACCCTATACAGATCGTGTCGAAGCGAACGGTGTCACAGGGTATACAATCTATAACCACATGCTTTTACCGACGGCGTTCGCCTCGCTAGAGGACGACTATACGCATCTGAAAAAGTACGCGCAAATCTGGGACGTTGCCGCGGAACGGCAGGTTCAACTAAAGGGGCCAGATGCCCGCAAGTTGGCAGTGCTGATGTCTGCCCGCGATTTGACAAAGGCCCAACCAGGGCGCTGTTACTATGCGCCAATTCTAGATCACAAAGGTGGATTCATAAATGATCCCATCGCGTTGTGCTTGGCGGATGATCTATTTTGGTTTTCCATTGCTGACGGTGACATGCTGTATTGGGCTATGGG
>CALDZS010000327.1 GCA_937944065.1 uncultured Amylibacter sp.
ATTCTATCAGGCCTCGGCTTTGATACTGAGGCACAAGCCCGCCCCTGCTCTGCCTTTTCAGGCGGTTGGCGGATGCGAGTTGCATTGGCTGGCGTTCTATTCTCGGAACCGGACATTTTGATGCTCGACGAGCCGACCAACTATCTTGATCTTGAAGGCACGATTTGGCTGGAAACATATCTGGTGCGATACCCGCACACTGTTCTGGTGATTTCGCACGATCGCGAACTGTTGAACAAATCGGTCAACGGCATCTTGCATGTCCATGACCAACAACTGACATTCTATCAGGGCAATTACGACACATTCGACAATGTCCGCCGCGCGAAGCTGGCTGAACAGGCGTCGATGGCGAAAAAACAAGAAGCTGCGCGTGATCATTTGCAATCGTTCGTGGATCGATTTCGGGCCAAAGCCTCGAAGGCAAAACAAGCGCAATCGCGGTTGAAAATGTTGGAACGGATGGAGCCCATTTCATCTGCTGTGGAAAATGCAGTTTCATCCTTTAGCTTTCCTAAACCGACAGAGTTGTCATCACCAATAATTCGTTTGGACGAAACATCGGTTGGATATGATGACACCATCATTTTACGCAATCTGAATTTACGTATTGATCAAGCGGACCGTATCGCGCTTTTGGGTGCTAACGGGCAAGGAAAATCCACGCTTTCCAAATTGTTAGCCGGCAAACTTGACCCGATGGGTGGCAAGTGGAGCAGTTCTTCCAAACTCAAAATCGGATACTTTGCACAGCATCAGGTGGACGAACTGCATTTGGACGAAACACCGCTGCAGCATATTGCGCGCGAACTGCCCGAAATTGGGCAGGCCAAACAACGCGCGAAGCTGGCTGCAGGTGGTATGGGGCCAGAACAGGCCGACACCAACGTAGGCGCGCTCTCTGGTGGTCAAAAGGCCCGATTGTCTATGCTTTTGGCAACTTTAGACAATCCGCATCTGGTCATCCTAGACGAACCAACCAATCACCTTGATATCGAAAGCCGAGAGGCGTTGGCCATGTCATTGGCAAATTATGCCGGCGCGGTAATATTGGTCAGCCACGACCCGCATCTTATCAATGCGATTGCCGATCAGCTTTGGTTGGTTAAAGACGGTGGGGTTCAACCGTTCCATGAAGATATGGAGGCGTATAAGGCGTTGCTATTATCTGAGCGCGGGAGTGCGTCTAAGAAAGAAAAAAAGGCTGAAAAACCGAAGGTGAAACCAAAAAAGGCAGCAGCACCAACACCGCGTAAAAATCCAGCCGCTTTGCGTGCAGAGGTTCAGCGTTGCGAAGAACGGATTGCCAAGATCGAGCAGATGAAAGGTATTATTGAACGCCGCATGGCAGAGCCAGCGTTTTTCAACAATGATAACCCGCGTGCTAACAAAGAACTCACGCTGAAACATGCAGAAATCTTGCAAGCTGTCGAAAAGGCTGAAATGCTGTGGCTAAAGGCGTCTGATGCATTGGAAAAAGCACTAAAATGACCGATTTCGATTTATTCCTTACTGTTTTTACAACCTTGGTTGTTGTGGTCGATCCAATCGGGTTGACGCCGATGTTCGTCGCGCTCACCTCTGGTACGTCAAAGAAACTGCGGCGCGCAATTGCCATGCGGTCTTGCTTTATCGCGTTGATTGTTTTGGCTATTTTCGGACTGTTTGGTGATGCATTGCTTAAGTTCATCGGCATCGGCCTACCCGCCTTTCGTATCGCAGGCGGAATACTGCTGTTCCTGATCGCGTTCGAGATGTTGTTTAACAAGCGTGGACAACGCCGCGAAGAAACCGCCGAGCAAGAAGAATTTGATGATCCATCCGTGTTCCCGTTGGCAACACCACTAATTGCGGGCCCAGGGGCTATTGCGACAATGATCTTGTATGTCGGGAATGACAGTGAAAATTGGGCCCACACGGGGGTTGTTCTGGCCGCAATGGCAGCTGTGTTGCTGATTGTTTTCGTCTTTTTCTATTTTGCAAATTTTCTGGAACATTTGTTGGGCAAGACAGGTATCAACGTGATCACCCGCCTTTTGGGCATGTTGCTGGCCGCTTTAGCCGTACAGTTCGTCATTGATGGGCTGCGTGGATTGGGTGTTCTGCTTTGAACGCCGACGAAACCGCAAATATCATCTATCTGCTAATTTTGCTATTATTTGTAGGCAGCTATTTTGTCTACGGGCAGCGCGACCGTCTTGGGCAAACGGCCCTGTACGCCGCCATCTGGGGCTTGGTATTCGTCGGTGTGATGATTGCATACAGCTTCAAGGATACGCTAACGGGGCAATTGTTTCCGTCCGCCGCCATAGAACAAAGCGACGGGGCAATTGTGTTTCGCAAAGCAAATGACGGACATTTTCACGCAAGCCTGACCATCAACGACCAACCCATAGAGTTTTTGGTCGATACTGGTGCAACCAATTTGGTCCTAAACAAAAGGGACGCACGCAAAGTCGGCATTAACCCTGACACGCTGGCTTATCTTGGCCGCGCCTATACGGCCAACGGAGTAACAGGCAGCGCATCTGTGCGCCTAAAGAAGGTGGAGATTGGTTCGATCGAAGATCGCGATGTCGCCGCATCTGTGAACGAAGGTAATTTAGATACGTCCTTGTTGGGCATGGATTATCTATCGCGCTTTGGCGAGATCGTGATCAAGGGTGAAACGCTGACGCTTCGCCGTTAGTCTGATTTCGCCTTTTGTTCCCATCGCCCTGTTTCTTGGGACCAGTATTGCGCGGCAACTCCTGCGGTCGTCAGCACCTTCCAATCCGCACGAGCGGCATTTAACGCGTCGGGATTATTTCCATTAAACATCAGACACGTACGTTCGAAAGTTGCCACTTCTGCAGCCGTTGTTTTGGCGCCATCAACCAGCATCAAAACATCGGCGTTGTTTGCGTTTCTATCAGATTCGGTCAGCAAAATTGGTTGATGCAGGTCATTGGCACCCGTCATAAATCCATGCGGCAGAAATCCCTCAGGTGTCCCGCCCCACAGTTTTTCATCCAACCAAACCAATCGTTTTGTATCAGTGCCGCGAACCAGCACACGCCAATCACGAGCCCGACATTTCTGCAAGATATCGGGCAAGGTTTGTTCAAGCGGAGTACGCGTTAAATGGTAAAAGAAAACTTCTGACATTAGGCCTCGTATTTATCTGCAATCAGGCGATTTAACGCTTTGACGCCCCAGCCTGTGGCCCCTTTTGGCGCAAAGCTGGTTTCAGACTTTACTGACGCGACGCCTGCAATGTCCAAATGGATCCACGGCATGTCAGGTTTCACAAATCGTTGTAAGAATTGCGCTGCGGTGATTGACCCTGCCGCCCGACCACCAACATTTTTGATGTCCGCAATACGGCTTTCAATAAGTTTGTCATAACCAGCACCCAATGGCATCCGCCATGCACCCTCTTGTTCCACATCAGCGGCTTTCAAGAAATTAGCACTCAGCGTGTCATCGTTAGAAAACACGCCCGCATTGTCATGACCAAGACCGATGATGATCGCACCTGTAAGCGTTGCCAGATCGATAATCCCAGTTGGGTTATAGGTTTCTTGACAATACCAAAGCGCGTCAGCCAATACCAAACGCCCCTCGGCATCGGTATTTATAACCTCTATCGTGTCACCTTTCATGGATTTCACAACATCGCCTGGGCGCGTTGACAGCGCGTCGGGCATATTTTCAACAAGACCAACAATGCCCACAATATTCGCCTTGGCTTTGCGCAATGCTAGCGTTTTCATCACACCTGCAACAACACCTGCGCCGCCCATATCCATGGTCATATCTTCCATGCCAGCGCCCGGTTTTAACGAAATACCGCCCGTATCAAACACAACGCCTTTACCTACCAACGCAAACGGCGGTTCATCGCCGCCCCCGTTCCATTCCATGCAAACCAGTTTGGTCGGGCTTTTCGACCCATGACCGACTGACAAAAGCGATCCCATCCCCAGCTTTTCCATGTCAGCCTCTTCCAAAACCTTCACGGTAACGCCCAAGTCTTTCAGTGCAACCAAACGGTCAGCAAAATCTGACGTGGTCAACACATTCGCAGGCTCGTTCACCAAATCACGTGTAAAGAATACGCCCTGTGCTACCGCATCCAAATTCGAATAGGCCGCAGCTGTTTCGGCAGGTTTATTGGTCAGCGCGGTGACAGCACCGTAAGGTTTGTCATCTGCAGTTTTGTGGTAAGTGAACTGATAGCGACGCAGTGACAGACCGAACAATAGTTCTTCAACTTTGTAAGGTTTTGCCAACAGCAAATGTACGTCTGAATGACCAATAGCCTTGGCCGCAGTCGCGCCCAAATCACGCAGATGATCAACGCTCGGGCGCGCCGCAGATTTCAGCAAAACAACGCCCGAAGCATCCATGCCTAGAGGCGCATTAAATGTGGTCGCAGCGCCTGTTTTCATTTCTTCAAATTCTGTACGAGAGATGAAATTCTTCAAAGTACCCTTCATCAACTTATTTACGCGGCGTGTTCCCACGTCCATCGTGCCTGTCGCAGGCACCAAAACCACAATCTTGCCTGTTAGTTTTGCCAG
Organism: uncultured Amylibacter sp.; assembly: GCA_937944065.1. Classification (GTDB taxonomy): domain Bacteria; phylum Pseudomonadota; class Alphaproteobacteria; order Rhodobacterales; family Rhodobacteraceae; genus Amylibacter. The sequence continues at coordinate 4,566 of CALDZS010000327.1, forward strand.
ACGGTCAATATCAAGATCTTCAAATTTGGGAACAATGGGTTGGGACATTTAGAACTACCTTTTTACACGATTGGATTGTTGGCTTAAGACCTAGCGCATTTTTATGTGAAGAACCACTCTGCCCTGTTGTTTTTTATCTGCCTATAGTAGAAATTGCCGATACACATTTCCAACTAGATTTTACGTGGGACATTACGGGTGAAACAGCTTGATCGTTATATCTTAAAACAGCTGTTTGGCCCTTTCGTGTTTTTCATGGTGATATTCATTGGCTTGCTGTGGCTGAACCGCGCATTAAGGCTGGTCGATATCGTGGTGGAAAATGGCCAACCCGCGTCCGTTTTCGTCCAACTCGCCATTACATTACTGCCCACCGCAACAGAGGCTGCCGTACCGATTGCTGGTTTTGCCGCATCAGTGCTGGTCACCAACCGATTGTTCTCCGAAGCAGAGTTAGTCGTGATGATGAACGCAGGACGCAGTGTCCTAAGCCTCGCATTTCCGTATGCAGTCTTTGGCTGCATTTGTTTTGCAGGTATGATGTTCGTCACGCATTTCTGGGCCCCAATTGCGAAACAGCAAATCTACCAAAAACAAGACGAGATCAGCCGGCAATATGTCACCCAGATCGTGAAGGAAGGCGAGTTCGTTACCAATGACGGCCGCTATACATTCTTTTTTGGTGAAAAGGGATTAGATGGAACCTTGTCCGATATTATGATCTCGGAGAGAACGGCGACCGGTTCAACGATAACGCATTTGGCGCAAAAGGGTCAGGCAGTGACCCAAGGCGATGTGACAAAGTTGTTATTGTTTAATGGTACCATCCAAGATTTTTCACCCGATGACATCAGTCTCAGCGTGATCCAGTTTGGTTCGCTGTCATATGACCTTAGCCAGTTTGGCGACGATATTCTGGCCCGCGAAACCGATCCAGACGAAAGATTTACGGGCGACCTGCGCGCATATACCAACAGTTTAGCAGACCCTTCTGACGATCGCGCACGTCACAGCGCCAATTTTCACAATAGATTTGTGAAACCATTATTGGCATTCCTAAGCCCATTGATCGGCATGTCAGCGCTGCTTGTGGGCGGGTTTAGCCGCTCAGGATTTGTGTTACGGATAGTGTTGGGTATCGTTTTGATGTTTTCAATCAATTCGTTCCGCGGTGTGTGTATATCTTGGGTCACAAGCAAGGGCGCGCCTTGGTTTATGGCTTACACACCGGTGTTTCTAACATTGATTATCATCGCATTTTTGCTAACGATGGGGTCGCACGATATTAAATCTTTAGTTCTGCGACGGTTCAAAAAACGACGGCAGGTGGCGGTATGAAACTGTCGCTATATTTTGCACGCAGATTCCTCAGTTCATTCATTCGCGTCGCACTTGTTGTCGCGGCTCTACTTTTCCTTGGCGACTTGCTGGAAAACATCAGCCGCTATGGAACGGATCCACAGGCGCTCGGTCGGGCGTTTCAAATGGCCGGCTTGAACATCGCATCGATGGTATCCGAAGCATTGGCGCTTATCGTGATGTTGGCTAGTATCGCGTTCAGTGTATCGATGGCAAGATCAAACGAGTTCATTGTCGCGCGCGCCGTGGGCCAATCCGCGCTGCGCAGTTTGCTACCCGTGGCCGTCTGCACAATCGCAATTGGCGTCATCAGCGTTGTTGCATTCGATCCAATTGCCAACACCTTGAAAGAGCAGCGTGATCGCATGAAGTCGGGGCAATCCACACAAACCGTCACGATTGCGGACACAGGATTTTGGCTGCGCCAAAAATCAGACATCGGTCACATGATCGTACAAGCGGATGCAGCCAGCGATAATGGCAAAGTTCTACGCAACTTAACACTACTGCAATTCGACGCCGAGGGTATCGCACAGAATCGTTATTTTTCACCGCTCGCTTTTCTGAACAGCGACGAATTGGTGCTAACCGAAGCCAAACGTTGGCGTATCAACGATGACAATCCGCAAGCGACTGCCGGCACCTTATCTGTGCGCAGGTTTGCCACCAGCATCACGCCTGATCAAATTTTGGCAGGGTTTCCGCAACCTGAAACCATCGCTATTTGGTCGCTGCCACGGTTCGCGCGCGAATTTGAAGAGGCTGGGTTTTCAGCTTTGAAATATCGCGCGCAGTTTCAAGTGTCACTGGCGCGGCCACTTATGTTGCTGGCCATGCTGATCATCGGGGCGGTCTTTACGTTGAAAAACGCACGTATGGGCAATCTCGGGCTTGCGATGTTTTACGCGCTGGCCTTTGGCTTTGGTCTGTACTTTTTGCAAAATTTTTCAAATACGTTGGGCGAGGCTGGACAAGTACCCGTGATTATCTCGGCATGGTTCCCATCCTTGGCCGCCTGTCTTGTGGCTTTGGCCTTTCTGCTGCATTTCGAGGACGGTTGATGAGCATACGCGTAAAAATATTACAGATCATCTCAACAGTCTTTCTCGTACTCACCAGCACGGTTGGATTTGCCAACGCACAAGCAGGCGTAGGTTTAATCGCAGACGAGATTTCGTTTGATCCCAAAACACAACTTCTAACCGCAACTGGAAATGTGCGGGTGCTGTACAACGATCAAGTTTTGAATTCCCAGACCGTAATTTACAACCAATCAACAGGGCAACTTACCCTACCCCAACCGTTCGAATTGGTAGGCGCGGATGGAACCGTGATTGCTGGGACCAGTGCGAGTTTGGATCAGACAGCAACATCAGCCTTGATCACTGGCGCGCAAATCTTGATCAATGATCAGTTTCAATTGGCGGCCAGCGATTTCGAACGCAAGGATGATCGATACAAAGTCATGTCCAACGTCGTTGCATCGACCTGTTATATTTGTGCAAGCGATGATATTCCTTTCTGGCAAATCCGATCAAAGCGGGTAATCCATGACGAGCAAGAAAAACGCATCTATTTCGAAAATCCAGTTCTACGATTACTTGGCTTTCCAGTCCTGTACCTACCATACCTTAGCACACCTGATCCCACAGTTGAGCGCGCATCTGGCGTATTGATTCCAACATTTCGACAATCGAACCTCTTAGGTTACCGCATTGGCCTACCCTATTACTTTGCCTTAACGGATCATTCGGACGCGACACTAACCCCGACAGTTTCGACCAAGGAAAGCTTCGTTTTGGAAGGGCAATATCGCCAGCGATATGCCAGCGGGTATTTAGAATTCAACGGGGCCGTGGCATTGGCCGATCCCTTAACCACCAAAAACTTTCGCAGCTTCATCGAAGCAGAGGCAGAGTTTAATTTACCCAATGATTTTCAGTTGGACGTTGAACTCAACCTGTCTGCAGACAAGGACTTTAAAAACGATTACGGGTTTAGCGACGAAGACCGTTTGGAAAATTTCATTTCTTTTGAACGTACCCGCCGTACAAGTTATTTTTCGGTCGGATCGTCCTTTACTCAAAGCTTGCGCACCAACGAGGTCGATCAGGAAATCCCCCTTGTTCTACCAGAGGCTTATTTTCGCAAAAACCTTTACCCAGTCGGCGTGCCTGGTCAGATCACACTCGAAGCTCAAACAGCCACCTTGTTTCGCGAAGACGGTAGCCAGATTGGCCGATTTGGCGGCGGTGTTCATTGGAAACGGTCCTTTAACACAGAAACGGGTCTGCTGTTTGGGCTAAGCACGGGCGTTGACGCAAATACTTATTGGCTAGCGGACAATCCCGCCTATGCGCAATCCAGCTACTCAGAAGTTCTGCCAACGGCATCGATCGATGTTCGATATCCATTGGCACGCGTAGTCGGAGCGGCCACACATGTCATTGAACCGATTGCCCAACTGGTTTGGTCATCCGACAAATTGAGCACTACGCCGAATGAAGACTCGCCACAGGCTGAATTTGAAGAAAGTAACCTTTTCTCGACCGACAGG
>CALDZS010000328.1 GCA_937944065.1 uncultured Amylibacter sp.
AGGTGTGGATTGGTTGGTTGTCAAAAACTCTGGTGGGACTGCAAGTAAAAGCAAACTGGATGCGGCGGCGCGACTAGGGCTACCTGTGGCTATGATCAAACGCCCAGCCGTACCAAATTTACCTATCGTAAAGTCTGTAGATGATTGTTTAATATGGATTAAACAAGATGCATGAGCGCGTTATACTTGGCGAATCTTGCGTCGCAGAGGGTGCCGAGTATTTGGCGAAATTGGATCAACGATTTGCAAATGCTTTGGCGCAAACTACGCCTTTGCCCTTGCGCCTTAAACAAGACGGATTTCCAGCTTTGATCGACGCAATCTGCGGACAGCAAGTGTCCGTGGCATCTGCGCGCGCTATTTGGGGAAAATTGCAGTTGGCAGGCTATGACCGCGCCGATGCAATCAAGCAAGCAACGGATGAGCAGTTGCGGGCCTGTGGTCTATCGCGTCCAAAGGTGCGGTACGTGAATGCATTGGCAGAGGCAGATATCGACTATGCAAAACTGCGCGATTTGCCAACGCCAGAGGTTATCAAGACTTTGATCGCGGTTAAAGGCATTGGGCAGTGGACTGCTGAAATCTATGCCATGTTCTCGCTTGGTCGTGCGGATGTGCTGGCATCCGGCGATCTGGCATTGCAAGAATCCGCTCGGGTATTGTTTGAATTGGACGCGCGACCCACCGACAAAGAACTGGCCAAGATGGCAGAAGCATGGGCCCCGTGGCGCGCGGTTGCAGCACGATTGCTTTGGGCTTATTACCGCGTGGAAAAGAACCGTGAAGGAATTAAGGAATGAGCAGCTTAGACTATGGCCAAAAGGGCCCAGCCAGCGGAACCGCTGACAGTATGGTGATTTTCTTGCACGGATACGGTGCGGATGGGGCCGACTTGTTGGGTTTGGCTGATCCAATGGCGCGCCATTTGCCGAACACGTTGTTTGTGGCGCCTGATGCGCCGAATGTATGCTTTATGAACCCAATGGGGCGCGAATGGTGCCCGATTCCATGGATTGATGGGTCAGGCGAAGAGACAGCACGGTTGGGTATGATGGAAGCAGCAGCCACGCTAGACACTTGGCTGGCTGAAATGGCTGCTAAAACTGGGATAGCACCCGCTCGCACGATTTTGGTTGGATTCTCGCAAGGCACAATGATGGCATTGCAAGTGGCGCCGCGTCACGTTCATGCTTTTGCAGGAGTAGTCGGGTTTTCTGGGCGATTGTTGCAACCAGACTTTTTGGCGCAAGAGGCGGTGCAACAACCGCCCATTCTATTGATCCACGGCGATGTTGACGAGGTGGTACCTTATGCAGAGATGGCGGCAGCAGAGGCGAGTTTAACTAGTGCAGGGTTTGCAGTCGAAACAATGACAGCGGACGGTGTTGGGCATGGAATTTCCCCCGAGGGCCTTAGTCGCGCGTTAACCTTCATAAAGGGGCATTTGTGAATTTTGCGGGCCGTTTCACGCTAATATTGCCACCAATCGGTTATTTTTTGGGGTATTTCGGCGCAATTCATCCGTTTTTCGATTCAATATCGGTTTTTGCTGTACCTTTATTTTGGGTTTCGATCGCCTGTATAATCTTATTAATTCTGATGCGGTCAAAGTGGGTGTTCGCTGTATGCGCGATGCTTGCATTGTCATTGCTTCGTATGGCGAGTGAGCCAGCTGAGGCATCGAGCAAACACGCTTTTGGCTTATATCAGAAAAACCTGCTGTTTTCCTTGGCAGATCCCAAGCCGATGATCAAAGACATCAAAGCAAGCAGTACGGACTTCGTGACCTTGCAAGAAGTAACTCAAAGACAGCAGATTGTGGTTTCTGCATTAAAAGCTGATTATCCGTCGCAGCAATTGTGCCGGTTTGCGACAGTCGGCGGGGTCGCAGTCATGTCGAAATTTCCAATGGTCGCGGGCAGTGGCGGCTGTATCGGTGATATTGGGGCCGCATATATTCAAGTAGAAACAGACAATGGCCCAGTTTGGGTTATTTCTGTGCATCACCTTTGGCCATGGCCACACAATCAAGCTCGACAGGCAAAACGAATTTTAGCCAAGCTTGAAACGCTGAAAGGTCCCAAGATCGTTGCGGGTGACTTTAATATTGTACCTTGGTCGCACCAAATGCGCACCTATGAAAAGCGCCTAGGGTTGGATTTGGCGCCGCATCAAAACACGTTTCATTTAAACCATATGCTTTGGATTCCTATCGATCATATTTTGACCCCGCCGTCTGGTAATAAGGCCGTTGTTACAACGCGCCCGTTCCTAGGGTCTGATCATCTGGGCCTACTGGCACGCTTCGATCTGAACTAGGTCACCTTATCTAGACACTTGCCATGCGCAAATCACAAGATATAGTCATGTTATAACTGGGGCGGGATGTCCCGCTTTGGTGTTATCGACATTTCAAAGCAGGAGCCCCTTGGACTTATGAATACCGAATTCTCTACCGAGTTTGTTCACAAGCCTTCTAACCTACAACAATGCCCAGCCTTGGTGCTGAATGCGGATTACCGACCGCTCTCGTATTTTCCCCTATCGCTATGGTCATGGCAGGATGCTGTTAAAGCCGCTTATTTGGATCGGGTGATCATATTGGCCGAATATGATCAGGTGGTGCATTCGCCGTCGTTGGAAATTCGTGTGCCGTCTGTCATCGTATTGCGAGATTACATCCAAACCAGCAAGATGGCTGGATTTACACGGTTTAATTTGTTCCTGCGCGACGAGTTCACATGCCAATACTGTGGCAGTACGGGGGATATGACATTTGACCATGTGGTGCCGCGTACGCGTGGCGGACGCACGACATGGGAAAATGTGGTTGCCGCGTGCGGCCCGTGCAACTTGCGCAAAGGATCAAAATCTGTGCGCGAGGCAGGGTTCAACCTGCGCCGCAAGCCCGCCGAGCCGACATCATCGCAGTTGATGAATGCAGGGCGAAAGTTCCCGCCCAATCACCTGCATGAAAGCTGGATGGACTTTTTATACTGGGATGCAGAACTGGACGCGTAAGTGCCGTTAACTGGTAATTCAGACCGCGCGTACCTATATAAATAAGCATGAAAATAAGCAGACGATTTTTTACTGTGGGTTTGGGTGGCTTGGCCGCAGCACCTGCAATACCATTGGGCGCAGCCGCCCAGGTTGCACCGACAGCAGCGATGACAAACCATTTACAGGTCGCAAAAATCATTGCGCGCGCCCATAATCGTTGTTCCAAAGACTTTTTGATGCGCCATCTGCGTGTGGATGCCAGTGTTGCAGGGCAGGTCGAACGATTGTTGCTTGAACGCGGCATAATCACATTGCCAGGTGCCAACGGCGTGGCACGTGCTGTGAACCCGATACAGCCAAAATTGCCGCAATCCGTTACAAGCACGGTCAAAGACGCTCCAAAATCTTTTTCAGATCGTATGGAAAAGCGGTTGGAAAAGGTGAAACGCTTAGCGGCGGATGAAAGCAATGATCCAGAAGACCACGAAGATCAGGCTGAGGATACCATTCCAACCAGCCATGCTGATACCGAATAGATCCCAAGGGATTTCATCGCAGCG
>CALDZS010000329.1 GCA_937944065.1 uncultured Amylibacter sp.
TGGAACCTTGGCTGAGGCGCAAATCACTTGGGCAGATGACCATGCGATGACAATAGTTCTCGCCGCCAATGGGTATCCAGGGACGTATAAAAAAGGCAGCGCCATTCGTGGCTTGGACAAGATCGCATCGAACAGCAAATCAGAGGTGTTTCACGCAGGTACTGGTCGCGATGAAACAGGTATCATTGCCACGGGTGGACGCGTTTTAAACGTGACTGCACGTGGGGACAGTTTGCAGGACGCACGAGATGCGGCATACGCCGCCGCCGCGCAGATTGATTGGCCCGAAGGGTTCTATCGCTCTGACATCGGTCACCTCGCCTTAAAGCGCTGAATTTATTGATTTTAACACAGTAGTTAATGCTCGCCCCTAAAAAGGGATAGCGTACTAAGCTGCGGCGCATTCGCTTTGCTTCGCCAATAAATATCCGTTTTTTCTGGAGAATGCAGGGCGACGTTCGCGCGTATGGGAACCAGAAAAGACTCGGAAAATACCCCAAAAACATCTTATAGTTGCGACAGCGATACGTAAATCGCCGCGTAATAAGGTGAAGAATTTAAACATTACCATAATTTAACCGACTAAAATTGGAGAAAATAATGGCTGATAATAAATCTAACATCAACACAATGCGTAAAGTTACCGAAGTCACCCCGAGTATGAAATCCGAAACGGTTATGCAACTGGGGCCATTGGCACCCCTTGTTGGCAAGTGGGAAGGCAAAGGGACGGGCTGGAATATGATTGCCCTTCCGTTCAAAGATACGACCAACCCGAATATCCCCTTTCGTATTCTAATGAATCAGTATGACGAGAAATTGGATTTCACCACGGTAGGTGACAAAATCCCCAATCGGGGTAAAACTGAAGATCAAGAGGTTGCAACGCTCGACTATCAACAAGTTGTCACGCAGATCATGGCAGAAGATTTTCCCGACACGCGCAGCGATCCAACGGACCCTGATGATCACGGTTTGGCAGGCCCTCCGGGCAGTGATATCCACCACGAACCCGGTCTTTGGATTCATGTCAAAGACGGCCAACCTAAAATTAATGGCATCAACATTGCGCGGCTGGCATCTATCCCGCACGGTAACGCGGTTATGGCTGCGGGGACTTCCCGCCAAGTCGACGGTATGCCAGAAATTCCGGGCATCAGCGCGCTGCCTTTTGGCAGGTTCGAAAGCATCGGCCAGGCACCGCCAGATGAGTATGATTTCAGGGATGTTAACGATGAGTATCTATCGCCATACAAACATTATATCGACAATCCGTTCATGGGTACGGCGGCTGGTTTTCCCGGTTTCCCCGGCTTTAGTCCGCGCAACATGAACCAGATCCTGAACTTTGCAAATCAAGGAGTGGACATCGTTAAGACCACGATTCTAAACGTGGACAGTGCGCGCGAGCATGGCGGCGTCAAAAACATGCCATTCGTACAGCGCGAGGCAGAACCGGTTTCGATGCGGTCTACGTTCTGGCTTCAGCAACTGAAGGCCAAGGATAAATATGGCAATCCAAAGCTGCGTTTACAGTATAGCCAGATCGTCATGCTGGACTTCTTCGCTGACCGCGAAGATCAGATGCCGGGCCGAGCGCAGTGGCCGCATATCAGCATCAACACGCTAGAGAAGGTCGGGGATTACCCCGATTATCCCGTAGAATAAATCAGTGATTGAATGAGGGGGCGCAATGCCTCCTCAATTATCGCATCGAAGGGCTTTGGCAAAGCTGGTTTTACCTTGAAACCGTCCAACCGGTTTTGACACCAATTTCGACCCGAGAAACGTGGTTTCCATGATCTGTGTCCAATCAGCATTGGCGGTAATCATACTGGATTTTCCGTCGCACATGCGCACACCACCCGAGATATAGTCCTGCCCAATTTTGTGATTGGTAAGCCCATCAAGGCTGGGACCTGCGTGTAAACGACCGTCTTTATAGGTGAATATCCGCAGAGTTTTTAGCAAATGCGGTCGGTCAATATAAGCGATATCGATATTTCCGTCGCCGTCAAAATCGGCGATACCAACAGGTGCCAACCACCGATGCGGTGTGCCGATAAACGGTGTTGTGGCAAACAACTCCAACCTTCTGCTGTGTTTTTTTCTACGATAGATCGCAATTTGCGCGCCTTTGTCTACATGCGAGCGCACGGTAACAACTTCTGGCACGCGATCGCCGGTAATAAAGGCCAATCGTGGCGCGATATCCTCGAACACGAACTCTTCCGACAAAAAGGTATCCCAACCGCATTGAGGTCGCCCGTTTCGGGTGTCTAAGTGTAAGCTGTACGGTTCAATAGCATCCCCTAGAACACCGTGAGTGTAACGCGAGGTTGGGGTTCCATAGTTGGCGACGTAACCACCATGCTCGACAAACGAGTCTGGGAATGGAGGGTTTTCGTCCAGAAAACGCGAACACGCGGTTGCGCCCTGCGCGAAACACGCCAAGATAACAGTGTTGATAAATACTTTGATCAAATCTGTTTTTCTGGGATTTGCACAACCAGACCGTCCAATTCGTCCGTGACTTTGACCTGACAGGTTAAACGAGAGGTGGCAGGATTTGGTTCCCAAGCAAAATCCAGCATGTCTTCTTCCATCGCGTCCTTGGCTGGCAATTTGTCTGCCCAAGCGGCATCGACATACACGTGGCAAGTCGAACAGGCGCATGCACCACCGCAATCAGCCTCAATCCCTGCGATGTTATTATCGCGCGCGCCTTCCATGACAGTCAGCCCGTTGGCAACTTCAACTTCGTGTTTTGTGCCGTTATGTTCGATATATGTAATCTTGGCCATCTGCCCAGAACTCCTTTGACGTGTTGGCAAATATGTACTGCGCGAACATCGTTTGCGCCACCCCCTTTTTGCATTGGTTAATTAACAGTTTCGTGTCTGAGGAACTGGTGGATCATTAACCAAGCAACGAATTCTACTTTGCAATTTAAGTCGGAATAGAACAAACACTGAACCTATCGAAGGGGTGTAGTTATGGTTGTAGTTGTCAAAAGCAGTGAAGCAGGTTTTTTTACCGAGACGATAACTGGCGATGTCAAAGCCGCGTCGTTCACCCTCAGCAATTTGCAAAATGATGCCGGTACTTTTGTCAATCTGTCAGGCAGCAACAATTGGCAAAGCGCTGACGCGATAAGTGGTTCCAGTATATCGACGCAATTCACCTCTGATCTGTTGCCAGTGAAAGCAAGTTTTGGACAGATCGAAACAGTTCAGGTCAGCACGGTCGCGCTGTTTCGATACGACGACGACCAAGAGGTTGCGATTTGCACGATCGATTTTGGACAAACATTGACTACGGATGCGTTGTATGACGAGCAATCGCAAGGCGTTGGGTGGAGCACAAATTTGGCCCAGGATATGTCCGATTTGATCAAGACCGAAGGCTTGAAATTCATCGGATCCAACAATACCGACATTTTTGAGCCAAGCAACGAGCCGTTAAGTTACGACAAAACCACCATCATCCGCCTGAAAGATGGCGATGATCACGCCACGGGAACCATTGGGGATGACCTTATGCATGGTGGGGCGGGTGATGATCAGATGTACGACGATGGCGGACATAACATTCTAAAAGGCGGATCGGGCAACGATCGCATAGAGTTCGGCAATGACCCGACAGGCAATAGCGGGTTCGGCAATAGCGGGAACGACGAGCTGATATCAGGCAGTGCCAGCGACACTCTGAGCGGTGGATCGGGGCACGACACGCTGAGCGGTGGCAAGGGCGACGATCATCTGCGCGGCCAATCTGGACGCGATACTTTATATGGCGGCGATGGCGATGACACGCTTGAGGGCGGCAAAGGCATGGACTTTCTGCAAGGCGGCAAAGGCAATGACATACTGACTGGCGGCGCCGGTCGCGATACATTTCAGTTTTTTCAGAACACCGACGGCGACAATACCATTACCGACTTTGAAATCGGTAAGGACTATATTTCATTGCCGGACATAGATGCGGATTTTTCGATCATCGACATGGTGCAAGACGGCGACAATACGTTAATCAAAATTCCCACGAAGGAATTTTCGATCAAGTTGGAAAACATCGATATCGACGATCTAGACGAAGACGATTTCGTTTTTTAGCGGCCAAGCGGCAGACATAAAAAAGCCCCGCGCAGCACATCGGCAGCACGGGGCTTTCGTTTGATATGTCTAATTAATCTAAAGCTAGGCCTACAAAACGAGGGTTTCCACCGCGTTCAACCAACAGCAAAACCGACTTTCGTCCCGCATCGCGCGCCTCTTTAAAGGCAGCTTGCAGGTCTGATGCAGAGGTGACCGATTTCTGGCCCACTTCTGTTATCACGTCACCAGACCGGATACCTTTTTCATAGGCGTCGGATGTTTCATCAACGAAGATGACCGCAACGCCGACTGTGGACGCATCCAAGTTTAAACGCTCGCGCAAATCTGGTGTTACACCAGTTAGTTTCATGCCCAATGCTTCGGTTTCTTTGGCTTCTTCCGCTGGTTTCTCTGAGATCACTGGCACGATGGATGTCTTTTCAGCATCTTCGCGACGGCCCAACACCACCTTTAGGGTCATTGTCTTTCCATCGCGGAACACAACCATACGCACGGCTTTGCCGACTTCGGTGTTGCCGACAACACTAACCAATTCACGCGTGTCCTCAATCTCTTCACCGTCAAACGACAAGATTACATCGCGTGCCAATATACCCGCATCTTTGCCAGGACCATCTGGAACACCAGACACCAACGCACCTTTGGCACTTTCAAGACCCAAACCTTCGGCCATTTCTTCGTCCACATCTTGAATGCGAACACCCAACCAGCCACGACGGGTCTCGCCAAATTCTTCTAGTTGACCCACAACCTTGGTCACAACATTAGAAGACATTGAAAACCCAAGACCGATTGATCCACCAGAAGGCGAGATGATCGCCGTGTTCACGCCAACAACGTCACCGTCCATATTGAACAATGGCCCACCAGAGTTACCACGGTTAATCGCCGCGTCTGTTTGAATGAAATCGTCATATGTCCCACGCAAAGATTTGTTGCGCGCAGAAATGATACCAGAGGTTACAGTGAATCCTTGACCCAATGGGTTACCAATGGCCATCACCCAGTCGCCCACGCGACTGATATCGCTGTCGCCAAATGTCACGAATGGAAGGGGTTCGTCGGCTTCGACTTTCAACAGCGCAATGTCCGTTTTTTCGTCGCGACCGATTAGTTTGGCAACTCGCTCTTCGCCGTCATAAAACTCGATGGTAATCTCGTCTGCTTTGTCGATCACATGATTATTGGTCACGATCAATCCATCGGCCGAGATTACAAATCCTGATCCCAATGCTGACGCCCTGCGTGCGCGGCCATTGCCACCTTGATCGCCAAACAAGTCTGGGAACAATTCGCGGAAAGGCGATCCTTCGGGCACTTGCGGTGCATTCGGGCGCGCAATACCTTTAACAGTCTGCGAGGTGGTAATGTTCACCACTGACGGCAACAATCGTTCGGCCAAATCAGCAAAGCTATCTGGTGCGCCGCGCGCAGATGACAGGGTTGCCTGCATCATCAAGAACGCCAAGGCCAAAACTGACCCTAGATAAAATTTATGTCTGCCGCTCAACCTGTTCGATCGGCTTATCGCAATGCTTGTCAAAACGTGCCCTCCTCTTGGGATATCTTTTTGCGCGCTATAATTCGCGCTCACCATACAATGTGTATTCTATACATAATATTGCAAGCCGATCTACGTCACCATATGTAAAATAGGCGTGAATTATCCGAGGATTTTTGAAAGATTTCCCCAATATCAGCTTGCTTGCCCTGTCACACGGCAAAGCAAAGGGCCAATCTTTCGATCGGCCCTTTTCAAAATTCAGCAGTAGCAGTGTTTATTTGATCGTGTCAGATTTCAAATAATCAAAGAATTCACTGTCAGGCGAGATGACCATCGTTGAATTGCTACCCTTCAATGCTTTTTCATACGCACCCAGCGAACGGTAGAAAGCAAAGAATTCTGGATCGCGTCCAAACGCTTCTGCAAAGATCGCGTTGCGTTTTGCGTCCGCTTCACCACGAATGATGTCCGCGTTCTTTTGCGCCTCTGATGTGGTTTCTACGACCAGTCGATCCGCTGACGCGCGCACACGTTGTGCCGCCTCGTTACCACGCGCAATCTCGTCGGCCGCTTCACGTTGACGTTCCGCCCGCATCCGCTCGAATGTTTCTTCAAGGTTTTGCTCTGGCAGATCGGCACGTTTGATACGAACGTCAATCAACTCGACGCCCAAATCAACTGATTTTAGGCGCGCCGCATCACGGATAGAATTCATCAATGCGACACGTTCCTCTGACAGCAATTTGTCAGAATTCACGTCACCCAGAACCAAACGCAGTTCTGAATTCAGAATGGTTTCTAAACGACCAGAGGCCGCGCGAACACCACCCCCACCGACAGCACGGCGGAACTGTTTGGCATCTGTAATGCGCCAGCGCGCAAACGCGTCCACCTCGAAGCGACGATTGTCTTTCATCGTCACCTCTAGCGGTTGCGTGTCTAGCGGCAAAATACGATCATCATATTTGACGATCTCGTGGAACATCGGAACTTTAAAGTTCAGACCAGGTTCGCTGATTTCGGCAGTGACCTCACCAAACCACAAACGCAACGCCGTTTCGCGTTCATCTACGATATAAGCTGAGGAAAGCGCAACGAGGGCAGCAATGGCCAAGACTGGTAGTAAAAATGCAGACCGGTTCATTAGTTCGCTCCCGTTTTAGTTTTCGTCAATTCATTCAGCGGCAGATAAGGCACAACACCTTGGCCAGTGCCGTTATTGTCCATGATGACTTTGTTTACATCGCCCAAAACCTTCTCCATGGTTTCAAGGTACAAACGCTTGCGTGTCACTTCTGGTGCTTTCTCGTATTCAGAAAAAACGGCCTTGAACCGGGATGCTTCACCTTCAGCTTGGTTCACAGTTTGACTGCGATACCCTTCGGCGCGTTCCATCAACTGGGCTGCCTCACCGCGTGCCGCGGCGACTTTGGTGTTTGCATATGCGTCCGCTTGCTTTTCCAACGTATCGCGACGTTGCTCTGCCGCTTGTACTTCGCGGAATGCGTCACGCACCAATTCTGGTGGATCTGCCTTGTCAAAGTTTACACGCACAATGTTTACGCCAGAATCGTAACTGTCCAAGGTTTGTTGGATCAATAATGCAAGTTCGACCTGAATGGCGCCCTTACCTGTTGTTAAGATCGGGGTCAGGTTCGTGCGCGCAATAATCTCGCGCATCACAGATTCAGACACCGCCCGAATGGTTTCGCGTGGGCTGGCAAGATTGAACAAGAATTTCCTTGGGTCGTCGATATTCCAAACAACTTGGAAATCCACGTCCACAATATTCTCGTCACCTGTCAGCATCAAACCAGCATCATTGCCACGACCACTGCCAACACCAATATTTTCGGTGTTCTCTGATGTCACTGGCAAAATCTCTTTGGTTACAACTGGCCACGGCGCGAAGTTTAGACCTTCAGTCCCAGTTTGAGAGTATTTTCCAAACAGCAACTCGACCGATTGCTCGGATGTGTCCACACGGTAGAAACTGTTAAATGTCCACAAAACAGCAGCACCGATCAAGAACAAGCCGATACCACCCCTGCCAAATCCACTGGGGGCGCCGTCGCCGCCACGTTTTCCGCCGCCACCTTTGCCGCCCATGATGGCGCGCAACTGTTCTTGGCCCTTACGGACTATCTCGTCAATCTCGTTGGTCGGGGGGCGTCCACCGCCGCCGCGTTTTCCGCCACGATTGTCATCGTTTCCTGATCCACGGTTTCCACCGCCTGAAGAGCCCCAAGGCCCACCTGAGTCGTTTGACATGTTTAACATATCCTTTCCAAAAGGGTGTTGCCCCTATTCATTCACACATATGATCATTTGATAAAAGATCAAACTGTCTGCTCTACTATTCGTGTTGGCGTGCCCATTGTCACCAGCTCTTCTGATGCGGTCGGATGCACGGCGACGGTCGCATCAAATTGTTCCTTTGTTGCGCCCATCTTGACTGCAATGCCTGCCAGTTGGATCATCTCGCCCGCACCATGGCCAACAATATGACACCCTAACACAGTGCGGTTGGCTTGCGATACAATCAGCTTCATCAACATCTTTTCGTCTCGTCCTGCCAAAATATGCTTCATGGCGCGAAACGAAGACGTGTAAACTTCGATCCCTTCTAGTTTGGCAGCCGCCTCTTCGCCCAAACCAACTGTCCCAATTTCGGGCTGTGTAAACACGGCCGTGGGGATCAGGTCGTGATCCGGACTGGTTGGGTTATCTTTGAACACCGTTTCGACAAATGCCACACCTTCGCGGATTGCGACAGGCGTCAGTTGCACACGGTTGGTCACATCGCCGATGGCGTAAATGGACGCAACATTGGTCGCGGACAGATCATCCACGACGACTTCGCCGCCTTTGCCCAATGTCACGCCCGCCTCTTCCAGTCCAAGGCCAGTTGTGTTTGGCACGCGGCCGGTTGCGAACAAAATGGCGTCGAACGCCGCGCGTTCGTCCTTTGAATTAGACACGCTCAGCACATCACCGTCTTTTGTAATGTCGCCAGCCAAATCCGTGTTCACCTGCAAATCAATACCTTTGGCGCGCATCTCGTCGGCCACGTGATCGCGCACTTCATTGTCAAATCCACGCAAAATCTGCTCGCCGCGATAATACTGTGTCACTTCGGTCCCCAACCCATTCAGGATGCAGGCAAACTCGCAGGCGATATAACCGCCGCCAATGAC
>CALDZS010000330.1 GCA_937944065.1 uncultured Amylibacter sp.
TGGATACTGTGGTTGGCGGCGAAGGTAATGACAGCATCTTCACTGGTGACGACAGCGACACCGTATTTGGTGGGCTTGGTGACGACACGATCGACGGCGGCATCGACAATGATGATCTGTTCGGTGGTGACGGTGATGACAGTATCATTGCAGGCATTGGCGACGCAGTTCTTGCCGGTGGCGGTGATGACTTCGTTGACATCGATCCAGATCAAGCAGGATTTGGCCCGATCACCGTTGATGGTGGCGAGTCTGATGATGGCGATGATGTCCGTGACACTGACCCAGATCGTGATGACGAGGACTTTGATACGTTGGACTTACGCGGTGTCCTTGGCGTGAATGGCGAACAGATTGTTCTGGACGACATCACCTTTGCACCAGATACGCAAGACGAGGATGGCACAGTCACGTTGGAAGACGGTACGGTTCTGAACTTTAGCAACTTCGAAGAAATTCTTGTTTGTTTCGCGCGCGGCACAATGATCCGCACACAAAACGGCGAGAAGGCCATCGAAGACTTGGCGGCTGGCGACAAGGTGATGACCAAAGATCACGGCGCGCAAGAATTGCGCTGGATTGGATCGCGTACTGTTCAGGCAACTGGCAAGTTCGCACCGATCAAGATCTCGGCAGGTGCGCTGGACAATGATCGTGACCTAATGGTCAGCCCATTGCACCGTATGCTGGTCGAAGGTTGGAAAGCCGAGATGCTGTACGGCGAGGCAGAAGTTTTGGCAAGCGCCAAGCACCTAGTAAACGGTGATAGCATCTATGCGGTTGAAGGCGGCGAAGTGGAATACTTCCACATGTTGTTCGACACCCACGAGATCGTGTTTGCCAATGGTGCCGCATCTGAAAGCTTCCACCCTGGTGAGGCTGGCATGGGGTCTTTGGCAGAAGAAGCACGCGAAGAAATTCTGGAACTATTCCCAGAACTACGCGCCGACGCCAACGCATACGGCCCAGCAGCGCGGGTTAGCTTGAAAGAGTTCGAAGCAAAGATTTTGGGAAATAACCCTGACTTCTTGAAGTAAGCTTCATACACAGAATGAAGAAACGCCCGCAGAGAAATCTGCGGGCGTTTTGCTATGGGCATTTCAGATGGAAAGTACACTTTGTGGGTGAACCTGAACAAGCTGCTTACTTGGTCAAAGAAGGTGCTAGCGCCTGCTGCGCGGTCATTGACGCAAAGACATGATACCCGCGATCACGATCAACGCTATGCCGACCAAAGACAGCAAATCGGGAACCTCGGAAAAAAACACCAATCCCCACAATAGCGCAAACCCGACATAGGCAAAATCAAACGTTCCAATAATTGCTGGTGGCCCGTTTTGATACGCAATCGCGGCACCCACGCTGCCAATTAGAATGGCAATCGCCAACAGGCCAATGGACACAAACTCGGCGGTTTCCATCCTTGCCCAAGGGCCCAGTATAAACCCCTCTCTCTGATCTGGTGCCAGAAACAGTATTCCAAGCGCCGTCACCGCACCCACTGTCACAAAGGCCACGTTCAACGCTATCGATAGCATGACGGGATTGACGTCTCTGCATTTTGTTCGAGTTAATATCATGGCCAATGCGTAAAGCACTGCAGAGACCAGCGGCAGTAATGCATAGAGATTAAAGTCGCCAGCCTTGGGTCGAATGATTAACAGAACTCCTATGAAACCGACGGCAACCGCCGCCCATCCCAGCAAACCGATCTTGTCCCCGATGAAAGTGGCCGAGAATAACGTGATAAAAATGGGAAGCGTGTAGTAGGTCGCCGCGGCAATCGAAAGCTCTAGGTTTGGCAAAGCAAGATAATAAAACACCCACATAGCGACCAACATTAAACTGCGAAGGACCGTCCAGCCCATTGCTTGCGGTATGACCAAGGCGCTTGGCGTTCTGATCCTAAGGTACAAAAGCAAAATGGGCAGCACGATCAATGACCGTAGAACGAAGATTTGCCAAATAACAAACTCACCGCTGGTGAATTTAATCAAAGCATCACCTAAGGAAAGCGCACATACGGTGAATACAACAACCACAACAGCCAATCGTGTGTTGTCAGGGCGTTCTGGATTTGATGGATTGGACTGCAAGGGCGCATCCGCTATTTGGTATAATTCAAAGACTAAACGCGCATCTAGAGATTGCCAATATCAACGAACCTCACTGCGTTGAAGTTCAAGCGCAGCGCGTGGAACTCAAATCCCGTGAAGCGTGGCAGGTTCGTGCACACATAATCAATTATTGGCTTAAGCTACAGCTTGTTTCCGCGCGGTCGCGAACGAAACCAGCTTGCGGCTCTTCTCGTCCCATAAGTTCAGGCTTGCACATTTAAAGCTTTCACGAATTGTCATGCGACCGTATTCGGCCAGTTCACCATGATCCCGCAAGACTTCTGACAGACGGTAAAATGGGATACGGCTGTACAAATGATGCACATGATGGATGCCGATATTGGCCGAGAACCAACGTAGGATTGGCGGAAGGTCATAATGCGAACTGCCGTGCAAGGCTGCTTCGTGCACCTGCCAATCTTCGTGCTCGTCCCAGTGTGTGTGTTCGAACTGGTGCTGGATGTAGAACAACCACATGCCAATAGATGCTGCGATCAATGTCGTCGGAAGGAAGACAAGAAATAGGGCTTGGAAACCGCCAAGTGCAACGATGAGCCCAAGAATTACCAATGTAGCAAAGTTGGTACCCATCGCACTAATCCAGTATTTTTTACCACTTTTCATCAAGCCGATGGG
>CALDZS010000331.1 GCA_937944065.1 uncultured Amylibacter sp.
CTTCGCACCTCGATACGTTCAGAATGCGTACGTGCAAGGGATTGGAAGTACGATTCGTCAGGTATCCAACAGTCCTTGAAATAGACATCATTTGCGTGGCGTTTTGGATCATCAAGTATTTTGCGCAACGTGCTACCAGTCAGACACCACCACTGCGAACCTGTGTGGGGAACTATATTTTCAGGTATCTTACGACTGATCGATAGTTTGCGCTGTAGTTCAACCAAGCGGTCAAAGACAAATCTGTTAGTTCGCCATGAAACTGGGAAATACAACGTAAATCGTTCCTCGTTCAGTCCTGCCGCCACCCATTTATCATTCTCGACAGAGACGGATTCGATAAAATCTGACTTTCTGTTCTTAGACAAGAAACCCTTTAACTGAGAGATTGGGCGCGTCGGCAAACACGACCCTGAAATCAACATGATATGATCCAGATCTGGGTGATGCTGCATCAACAGTTCCGCAGCGCTCAAAGTTGCCTGCACCAGTGTAAATCGGCCCCATTCGCAATGTATCGCATCAGGGAACAGTACATTTTCATACCCCTGCAACCGCTGCTGTAGTTCGTTTAATTCGGACGCGTCAGCATGGGCATCCACATGCAACGAAACAGGGCAATCCTGACCAGCCAAATGGCTGACCAATTGAGCAACCCGTTCTAGGTTCTCATGCACCAATACTATGAACCCAAGCTTCATGCCCAATCCCCGCTGGACAGCAATCCGATGTCTTGCAGTTGTCGCCAGCCTTCGTATTTCGCCGAATGCTCCGTCCACAAATTGTCATTCCGACCGCGATGGTTGGCATAGGAACGATACTCGCGACTGCGAGCATAATGCTCGTTCCGTTTTAATTCTTCTTCTGCCTTATCAGAAAACATGTGCAAGAATTTTGTATGCATCAGAACACCAGATGCCCGCTGCCCGCCATTATGAGCGAAGGTCAGGTTCAAACTGCGCGGCAACAAATTATGAGTAGAGCTGATATAAACGTTGCCGCGCGCCCATTTCACCAACGGGATTTTATTCAGCGCTGGAGCATAGGCTGGGCGACCCTTGAAAAATACACGCTGTCGCGGGCCTCCTTGAATCCAAAGGTTTCCATATTTAAAATTACGGCTGAAAAAATAATTCCCTGCGTCAAAATATGGTGCCACGTCCAACGGATCCTGACCCGCCTGATATTTAGATTCAGAAACCGCGCCTTTGGGATAAGTATCAACCAGCATTGCGCCAAAGGATCGAATGCGAGAGGCGTCCAACCAATTTGTCAGTGCGGCCAATGACCGGGTGTCACAATGTGGATAGACAAAAAACTCGTCAACATCGACAGTCAGACACCAATGGCCATCGGCGTGTTTTGATTGCAGGCCGTTCAACCAATCCACACCAAAACTGGATCGCTTATAACTACGCTCTGTGTGCCAAAGCGATACATCTGGTTGGGCTAGTAAATAATCACGACCGCCATCATCCGACCCATTATCAACAATGCAAAAATGCGAAACGCCAAGCTTGCGGTAATAATCCAGAAAGTAGGGCAATCGCACAAATTCATTGCGCAGGGTCGTGAATGAAATAACGGCGTTCTTGGGCAAGTTCCCCATTTTGAACGCCAAACACTCCAACTCTCGCATTTTGCGAAGGGCGCGTGCTCGGCGCCGCTTACGCTCTAGGCGGAGTTTATATTGATCCCATTTCTTCATCGCAAAAGATTACCTAGCTACAGAATACGGTGATTTAATGTCAAAAACTGCGTTAAAATGTTGATCCCATGTGGGAAAGTCATGATGGGCTTTGGTCACACCTTTGGTGACATCCTGTTTTATAGCAGTTAAGACGGCTTCAACCCATAAATCTATATCTAACGGTGCAAGATATGTCACACCACCCTGAAGAAATTCTTGGAATACAGGCAAGTCTGAACAAATAATCGGTAAACCATGCACCGCCGCCTCTAATGCTGGTAGACCGTACCCTTCGGTAAAGCTGGGAAACAAAAGCGCCTTTGCGCCCTTGTATGCTGTTGAAAGATCGATGTCTGACATGTCCTCTCGCACGTGGATATGCTTGCCCATCAATGGGTCATTGTCCAGCTGAT
Source organism: uncultured Amylibacter sp. (assembly GCA_937944065.1). Lineage (GTDB taxonomy): Bacteria > Pseudomonadota > Alphaproteobacteria > Rhodobacterales > Rhodobacteraceae > Amylibacter. The sequence goes on from CALDZS010000331.1 coordinate 2,104, forward strand.
CGAAAACAGCCTCGTTCGACCAACCACGCCGCCCAACGACCAGCAGTTGTGGCATCTGTTTATCTGTCAGATTCTCAGCCAATCTACGCCAAACATCAAACAATAATTGATGGTTTTTGCGCGGCTCAATTGTTCCAACTGTTAGAAGGAAAGAACGATTATTTAGGTTCAGCGCAGGTAGCTTCGAAATTTCTAGATGATCCAAGCCCAGTAACGCTACCTCAATTTTGCCATCAAACCCGTGCGCTCCAAACCAGTCTTGCGCCTGTTTCGCTGTGTCGGCAGAATTGCAGATGATGCGATCCGCAAGGGCTGCAACGGATTGCATTCGAGCGGTAAACGATGTGATGGTGTCAGCGCGCGTGTATTGCGGGAAATTAATTGGAATCAAGTCATGGATAAGGACATGAACTTGCGCACCCGAACTTTTCAATCCGCCTAAAAACGAATGGGAAAGATTACTATGCGCCACGTTATAGTAGTCAAACCCGCTGGAAAATTTCCCCTTCAAATACTGGTACAAACCTGCGCCGCTGAACACCATTGTCGAATGCTGTCGTGCCAAGCTACGCGCGACGCGTTGGTCATATGTCAGGCTTAGACGAAGCCAATCTAGACCATATGGGCGTCCGTCAAGTTTGCCACCTACATGTGACATAATTTTTTGCACGCCTTTATGGTCAAACACGGCAAATTTCTTGCCAAGTCGGCATAGGAACAACGCGCCTTTAGTGTATTCGATAAGATGCTGAATATACGCAATTTCCACGCGGTCAATGCCGGTTACTTGCCCTGCACCAAGACGCGATACTGTCCGTGAAATATCCAAAACGATTGGCAAGCTAATCCACCCGGGTCACAGTCGCCCAATTGGCGCCCTTTGTGGAGAGCCTATTCCGCCGCAACTTTGGTTGCAACTATGCTAGACAGAAAGCGTGAAAACTCGTCATACAGCTCTGGTCGCGATAATCCAAACGCAACGGTTGCCTGTAAGAACCCAGCTTTTGATCCGCAGTCAAATCGTTCTCCTTCGAAGCGAAAACCATACACGTTACCACTGGCCTTAATTTCTGCGGCGATGGCGTCTGTCAACTGGATTTCACTGCCTGCACCTTCTTCTGTCGTTTCCAAATGCATCAAGATTTGTGGCGTTAGAATGTAGCGACCAATGACGGCCAAATTTGACGGTGCATTATCGACGGCGGGTTTTTCGACCATACCCTTGATGTTCACAATTGATCCGCGCGTTTTGGTGACGTCCAAGATGCCGTAAGTACTGGTTTTATCCCAAGGAATTTCCATTGCAGCAACAATGTTGCCACCCGTTTCTTCGTGTGCGTCGATCATTTGCTTTAGGCACGGAGTACTGCTGGCAATCACATCGTCCGGCAGCAGAACCGCAAATGGCTCATTACCGATCAAACGTTTGGCGCACAGTACAGCATGCCCTAATCCGCGCGCCTCGCGTTGGCGCACATACGCAATCTCGCCACTATCCATCGATGTCGAGTGCAGCAAGTCCAGCAAATCCCATTTGCCCTTGGCATTTAATGTCTGTTCAAGATGCGGCGAGCCGTCAAAGTAATCTTCCAATGCGCTTTTTCCACGCGAGGTGACAAAAATAAAATCGGTGATACCAGCATCGCGCGCTTCGTCGATGGCGTATTGTATCAAGGGTCGGTCGACCAAATTGAGGATTTCTTTAGGAATAGATTTTGTGGCGGGAAGAAAGCGTGTTCCCATACCAGCGACCGGAAAAACTGCCTTTGTTACTTTTTTCACTCTAATACTCCTAGCCAAAATTTGTTGGCAAAGAGTTAGCTTAGAAGACTTAAAATACTGCAGTAGCTTTGAAACAAACTGATCCTATTTCAGGAAAATTTTATCAGTTTTGTCAAAGACGCGTTGATCAGACATGCGTTCCGTTTCAAGTGCAATCCGCGCGGACATTCGGTGAAAGGACCAAAGGGGGTCAGACCTTTCGGACCGTCCAAACTGACCGCCCGTTTGCAGCCAATAACCGCGATCATCAAACCCGCGTTTGTGGAACAGGCTTGTTCGAGAGATTTGAATCATTGTGGTCGCAACACCCGCGTCCGACATTTTTTTGGCGGTTTCTTGATCCGCAGTGCAGGCCGCTTTGGTGCACGGGGACTCAAAACAGGTTTTAAACGCCGTTTGCGCGAATTCTATATTTGGCGCTGCTAGTTTCATAGATTGGCCAAGCTTTAGCCCTGCATCCAATCGCGCCAACAATCGACCCACGTCACGCGGCTCTATTCGACCCGAAGTCATATGTTCAACCAATCGCGATTTCTGGTCTGCCCGAAATTTATCGAGGCAGTTCATGTCGCCGTATGCCGCGACAAATACACTTTTGCTGACACCAATTTGGAACAGATCGATGGGCACCCTGTTCGCTTTGCGGCCAGCGCTGGCAGCATAGCCATGCTGTACCTCTGCAAGTGGAACAATTGCGGTTGCCCAACCGGCGCGCGCCAAACGCAAACACAACTCTGTCTCGTCTAGGAAAAACGCGAAACTGGGATCAAACCCACCAACCTGTTGAATCGCATCGGCGCGAAAGGCACAATTGGTTCCAACTGGGCGCACAAAGCGTTGGGGGGTCGGCGCATGAACGCTGACATCCTTGTTGGTCGTAATCGAAGTATCATCGCCGTTCAGATCAGTTGAAATCCCCTTCCACTGAAAAGATATCCCGTTGCGGCCGCGGACAAATCCGCCTGCTATGCCCACTTCTGGTGTCGCGAACCCAGTTACCAAACGTTCTAACCATTGTGGCTCGGGGACGGCGTCATCATCACAAAAGGCAACAATTTCTCCCGCGGCTTGTGCTAGACCAAGGTTTCGTGCTGCTGAAATGTTTGGTTTATCAAACGCCACAAACTTGAAATCACCATGCGCCATGTCAGGCATTGCATTCGAAACAACGATCACCTCGAAATTTGCATATGTTTGAAAGCGCAACGATGTCAGCGTTTTGCGCAACCCGTCAGGTCTGTCACGGCTGACTATAATCAGGCTGACAGACGGGGATGGCATCAAGCAATGCCCAGTTGAGCCAGCATCATTTCAACGCGAGGAACGTCCGTAGGATTGTTCACTTCCCAAAAGGCGCGACCTTTGCCGTCAACGGTGACGCATTGGACGTGCGCGCCATTGGCCAGAAAGCGCAGTTGTTCCAGTCCTTCTTGGCGTTCCAGTTGGGTTTCATCCCACGCGGCGTAGGCTGCCAAATCGGCTGGGCGGTACGCGTAAACACCGACATGATGGTAAACAATAGCATCAGGAGATTCCGCAAATGGAATGACTTCTTTGGAAAAATAAAGCGCTTTTCCCGAATGGTCGAACACAGCGGTGGTGCCACCAACACGGCCAGCAGCACGGTCAGTTTTAAATGCGTTCAACGTATCCGCATCGCACAATAACACGGGCGTCGTCATCGCAGCATTTGGCGTGGCGCGCAAGCCTGCGATCAAATCGGTGATAAACCAAGACGGGGTCAGCGGCGCGTCACCCTGCAAGTTAACAACGATGTCATAGTTTTTGCCGATTTGCGCCAAGGCCTCGGCGCAACGTTCAGTACCATTCCGCGCGCTCGTAGACGTCATAACAACCTTCGCGCCAAACGCTTCTGCTGCGTCTTTGATGCGATCATCATCGGTGGCGACAACAACATCTGCGTCATCCACCTCCATCGCTGCATCCCAACTGCGCTCAATCAGGCTTTTGGAAATCCCCGTCGCACCTTTCAAATGCACCAACGGCTTGCCTTCAAACCGGGTAGAGCCATAGCGGGCGGGAACGACAATCAGGACAGACATAAGTTACGCCTTTTGTAATTTCATACCGCCAGCATAGGCGATGAAGAAGGGGTTTTCAAAAATCGGTTTGCCATAGGTCAACGGCGTGTGATCATCAAACCGCACAACTTGCCCACCGGCGCCGTTCAGCACTGCATGACCAGCAGCTGTGTCCCATTCCATGGTGCGGCCAACCCGTGGATATATATCCGCCTCGCCCGTCGCAATCAGACAGAATTTTAGCGATGATCCAGCCGCGCGGCTGTCGGCCACTTTGTATTTCGCAATGTAGTCTTCTAATGCTTGGTCGCGATGAGATTTCGACGCCACGACAATCAACGCATTTTCATTAGGTTTGGACACATGGATCGGTTTCACCTCTCCGATTTGATCTGCATCGTGGGCACCAAACTCTTCGACCGACTGACCATTTTCATCAGTATAAAACAACCGCTGTTTGGCGGGTGCATAAACGACACCAGCAACTGGTACCTCATCAACCACGTAGGCGATGTTTACTGTGAAATCTCCCCGCCGATGCACAAACTCTTTGGTACCATCCAATGGGTCGACAATTATGAAGGTATTCGCCTGTTCGCTGTGAGTATCTGCCTGCTCTTCTGTCACGATCGCAACGTTAGGAAAAGCAGCCTGCAGGCCCGCGAATATATGGGCATCTGCCAATTCATCCGCCAAGGTGACAGGACTTTCATCTGCTTTGGCTTTCACACCTAGATCGTCCGAGGCATAGACACCCATGATCAGCGCGCCAGCCTCTATCGCTAGCTTTCTAAAGGTTTTGCTAAGGGTCTGCGCATCCATATCGGAACCTTTCATTGGCTTATTTACATCTCGTATGTTCAATGGCGCAAAAAACTGCAAGGAAGAATGGAAAGTTTTAACGTTTAGCCCTAAATAAGAGCATATGTTACAAAGCACGCGCCATAAATCCAAACTGTCGAAAACCATTTGGTTTTTTGAACTGGTTTACCACACCACGGTAAAAAACATTCGCCAAGGGCATCGCAATGCCATCGTTGGGTTGATTATGGACGTTTTGCAAAACCTGCTATTGGTTGCGTCTTTTGCACTGTTCATGTGGTTGATGGGCGGCGGCGGGATTGGCATTCGCGGCAACTTTATCCTGTACGTGATGACAGGCGTGTTTCTGTATATGGGCCATGTCAAAGTTTTGGGGCAGGTAAAAATGGCCGCCAGCCCCACCAACCAGATGCTAAAACACGCACCCGTTTCGACATTGTTAAACATTTTGGCAGCCGCACTAAGTGCACTGTATATGCAAGTGTTGTCCATGCTGGTTTTGTTATTCTGCGTACATCTTTGGCTGGAACCCGTAACCTTTGCA
>CALDZS010000332.1 GCA_937944065.1 uncultured Amylibacter sp.
GCAGAAACTGTGCCAAACAGCGAAATCGAGTATGCATCAGAGGCGGGGCCTGACAACCGATCCTACCGCGTGAGTTCGGCAAAAATTGAAAAGGCAATTCCCGACTTCCAACCGGAATGGGACGCAGTTCGCGGTGCCAAACAGATTTATGACTGTGTCCAAGCCGCTAGTTTAAAGTTCGAAGATTTCGAAGGGCGAAAATACAAGCGTCTTGCGCAACTTGAGGCGTTGGTTGCCGAAGATGCCGTGGATGCCGCGTTCAGACGAACGGGCGAAGTACCTGCATAGATAGCTGGGATTGCTCGGACCGCTACTGACGTTTTTGTTTGAACCTGTCGGTCACCAATGCATCGGTTGTCAGCTTGATTTTTTGCGGAATTTTATATGGTTCTAGCTTGCCTGCTAGACCTTTGCGAATATGGATACGTAGATCAGCAGGGCTTGTCGCATCATCAACAACCTGAATTGTCGCACCCACACTCGCGCCCAAAATCGGGTGTGGCGCGCCGTACACAGCAGCATCCAATATGCCGTCTAGTTCGCGTAATTCTGCTTCTACTTCCGCTGGAAATACCTTTTGTCCGCCAACATTGATGATATCACTGTCGCGCCCTTCAAAACGGATCATATCGCCGCGCAGTTCAACCCTATCGCCAGTTTTGTAAAACCCGTCCTTTGTAAATGGACTTGGCGCGTTAAGGTATCCAAGCATCGCGGTTTTCGTTTTGATTTCCAGCAATCCATCAACAATTCGCCAGTCCTTGCCTTCCTTGCCAATCCGCAGCCAGCGAGAGGTGCTATTTTCGGATTGTGATCGTAGCGCGCCAATTTCAGAAGTCCCGTATTTTTGAACAAGCCGAGCTTTTGGCATTGCCCCTGCCACACGTTCTAACAAGGGCTGTGGCATCATCTCTGCGCCGTAAGTTATGATTTTCAAACTTGATAGATCAAAGTTTTCATGCGCACCCGACAGCAACATTAGGTTCAGAAACGAGGGTGCAGTTGGTAAAACTTCTACGTTGTGGGTTTGAATCAATTCACAAATTGACACTGCTGAGCGTTCGGTTGGGCAGACAAGCGTTGAGCAATTGGACAGGCAGTACATCAACGTGTCAAAGCCAGCGATATGATCGAACAACAGAAAAGCCAGCGTCACAAAATCCTTGCCCGGTGTTTTAAATTTACTGAGTAAATGCTCCGCGCTATGCAACGCGCCCTTTGACACCCCTGAGGTACCAGATGAAAAAATTATGATCCCTGCGTCGTTCGTTTTCCGTAAGCGGTCGTACAGCGGGTGTTTGGAATCTCTCGATGCCTTTGATATAGATCCTGAAAACCCGTCAACAATCCAGGAAACGTCTGCAACATCTGCGAACTCAGTCGCCTTTTCAAAACTTGTCGGCGCGACTGGTGAAACGATAGTTCCTAGATTGAGAAGTGCCAACAAATACGCGACCGACACTGTATTGAAGTCACCCCGCAACTGCACCGATTGTCCAGCCATCACACCTGCCTGAGAAAGCGTTTCGGATGCCTGCGCGATCTGTTCCAGCAATTCGCCGTAGGTTGTTGTACCTTCGTTTGAAACCAGTGCGCTTTTTTTGGCGTTGCCTGCCATCTGACTCAATAAGAAATCAGCGCACCCAGTGGACATGGATTAGATACCACCAAGGTACAAAGTTTGACCCGTGATAAAATCGCTTTCGTCGCGTAAATAAAAATCGCACACATTCAGCACGTCTTCCATTGTGCCATATCTGGGGATGGCTTGGCGGGCGATCAACGCGGTCATTTTTTCCTCTGGCACCGATCCGACCAAATCTGTGGGCACGGGGGTCGGCCCTACAGCGTTTACTGTGATGCCCATCGGGGCAAGTTCGCGCGCCAACACCTCTGTTAACGAAACGACAGCTGCTTTTGATGCTGCGTACACGGCTTCTCCCTCTAGCTTTAAGGGGGTGGCAACGGTAGCAAAATTCACAATGCGTCCAGATTTCTTGCGACCCATCAGTTTTGCCGCCTCTCTGCAGAACAAAAATGTACCGAAAACATTTGTAGAAAAAACCCGCTCCATAGTGCTGGCAGGCGTTAGCAAAGCGTGGTTCATCGATGCGATGCCAGCGTTGTTAATCAAAGCATCCAATTTGCCAAAACTGCGACGCACATCTTGCATCATCCGCGAAACCGCTTTTTCGTCAGCAACATCCAATTCATAATGCTTGTAACGTTCATGACGCAGATCGCTGGCGCCGCGTGAGCAACCAACAACCGTCCATCCTCGTTCCAGAAACTGTTCGGTTAGAAATAATCCAATACCCTTGCGGGTGCCCGTTATGGCAATAACTTTATCAGTATTTGTCATTCTGCCGCACCGTCTTTGGCGGTTTCGACGGCAAATTCCGCAAGCGCACGTATCGAACGGTACGGGCTGCGCTTACGCGACATAGCGGCCTCGGATGCCAAAACAATATCCTCGCCGCTTTCGTCACCAATATGTTGTTCGGCTGCCATAACAACATTCACCAAACCCACAGAATCCAGTGCACTGTCAGCGCCGAATAATACGTCATCAGCACCAGATGAAATCTGTTTGTCGTCTGCCAGCCCTGCGTTAATTTCAGCGACTGCGTTCGTAATTGCTTTTAAGGCGGTATCAAGATCTAAACTCATATCGAATATTCCATTTTCAATTAGTCCGAGGCACCCGTTGCATCGGTTTCAACTTGCTTTGGCAGCACTCTTGGCGGCGGTACAAACAACGTCCTGTCCGAAGGGATATCGGCAGAGACTACACAGTTAGGGCCAATTGTAACATTATCCCCAATAGTGACATTCCCAATAACAACTGTACCAACACCGAAGGACACGTTGTTCCCTATCACCGGCCCCTCGCCCGGGACCCATGTATTGGCAATGCCAAACGTTACCCCTTGGCGAACCGCGCAATCATTACCAAAACTGGCAAAGTCATGGATTACAATGCCATGTTGGTGGCCAATTTCAAAGCGTCTTGCGATTTTCGCAGTCCGCCGCAGTTCAATACCATAAAACGAACGGCAAAAACGAAAACCCAAATAGTATATAACATCAAACGGCAGCCCAAGAATTTTAGGCAGAGTACGCGCGTATGTTCCCAACCGATAGTTTAACAGTGTTTGAAACCCTGCTTTTGACAGTTGCCGCTGGTTGGTTTGAAAATCCTCTTTCACGACAGCGATCAAACCCATGTCTTTGATCAAGTCGGCGCCCTGCAAAACGGCAGCTGTGTTTTCAGAATTAGACATCTTTGAAATAGCTTGTTTGTTCTGCGCGTAATTTGTCGACCAATCTACCCTCGGGCAAAATCACATCGTCATAGGTCAACGCTTGGTCTTTGGGTATGTCGCGTTTCAGTTTGCATCCCTCTGCAATTCCCATGGGCAATAGGTTTTCTGTCTTGGTGACATTTGCGTTTTCGGCTTCGCCATAGGTCATGTACCAGCCAATTCCATCCAACGTGTCACCAGATTTAAGGTTGGTCTTAGCCATTGTGATCACTTCAACCTTTGGGGCACCAACTGGTGCCAGCACGGCATCACCGAACAACACAACACGCGCGGCGGACAACGGTACCTCAAAGTGGCAAAGGTGATAGGGGGTGTAAAAGCTGTATAATGGCCCCTCGCCCAGTTTATACAGGTTCAGATAATGGCGTTGCTTTGGATCATCCAGAGTGGCCATGACATACACACCTGGCCCTGGTTGGCTGCCAACAACATAGTCCACGATACCGCCCAAACTTTTCAATTCTTCAATATCATAATGAGTTGTCAGCTCGTCCACATGGCCGCGATGGTCGGCACCGATCATGCCACGTTTTGACACACACATGCCCGTCGCATTGGCGACGATTGCTTGTTCAAAACTGATCTTTGATCCATCGGCAAAGCTGGTGACCATATGGGGATGCTGACCCCACTGCTCGGCGAACCCCTTTTGGGTGGTTGGATTACGGTAGGGATCTTGCAGCCCCTTGATGTTGCCACAAACCAACGGTGTCAGTCCAATCGATTTAACAAATCGGTATAGATTCATTTGCACACCGGGTTGATCCCCGTCACATCCCGATAATATCACGCCAGCTTGATCCGCTTTCACCTTTAGGATCGCACCAACCGTTCCGTCCAACTCCGCATTCATAGAAACCAGATGTTTACCATGCTGAATGGCATCCAACGTCACCTGCGCGCCAAATTCAATGGCACCAGTAACATCGATCAGCACATCAATCTCGGCAGCGCGCGTCAGCAAAAGGGCGTCTTCTGTGACGGCAGGAACCCCATCGTGAATGGCACTGTCCATCTCTGATTGGCTGGAAACGTTACGAATATCGGTTGAACCCGCTTCTTCATAGGCACGCCGCGCGCCGTCAATGTGCCTGTTTGAAATCGCAACCAACAGCATTCCCGGCACAGAATTGATGATCTGATTTGCTACCCCTCGCCCCATAAAACCAGAACCGATCATACCGACCTTGATCGGGTTGTCGTTCTCGGCACGTTTTCGAAGTGCGGTATCTACTATCAACATAGAGCTAGTTCCCGATTTCTAGTTGATCGATTAGCGCCCAATTGGCATCTTTCTCAGATACAACATCAACAGAAATCGGCCATTCAATTCCAAATGCTGGATCGTCATAGCGATACCCACCTTCGACACCAGGGGTGTAAAACTCCCCGACCAAATAGGTGACTTCAGCATCATCGGTCAGTGTCAAATATCCGTGGGCAAACATCTCTGGCACGTATAACGCACGCCTATTTTCTGCTGA
>CALDZS010000333.1 GCA_937944065.1 uncultured Amylibacter sp.
GTCAAACGGGGTCGGGATAATATAATCACGGCCAAAGCTCAGCTTTGTTCCGTATGCTAAGCCAACCTCGTCAGGCACATCTTCTTGTGCCAGTTTGGCCAACGCCTCGGCACAGGCTATTTTCATTTCATCGTTGATCGAGCGCGCGTGAACATCCAATGCACCGCGAAAAAGATATGGAAAACAAAGTACATTGTTTACTTGGTTCGGATAATCTGACCGACCCGTTGCCACAATAGCGTCTTCGCGCACTGCGTGCGCTTCTTCTGGTGTAATCTCTGGGTCGGGATTGGCCATCGCGAAGATTACAGGATTCGGTGCCATGGATTTAACCATCTCTTGGGTGACTGCACCCTTGGCCGAAACCCCTAGAAATACGTCTGCATCAATCATAGCTTCGTCGAGAGTGCGCAACTTGGTCTTGATCGCATGCGCCGATTTCCATTGATTCATACCTTCGGTACGCCCTTGAAAAATCACACCCTTAGTATCGCAGATCACGCAATTTTCGTTTCGCGCGCCCATGCGTTTAATCAGCTCCAAGCAGGCAATACCGGCGGCACCTGCACCATTTAAAACAACGCGAACGTCTTCGATTTTCTTGCCGCTAATTTTTAACGCATTCAGCAAACCCGCCGCACAGATCACAGCCGTACCGTGTTGGTCGTCGTGAAACACTGGAATGTCCATCAGCTCTTTCAACTGCGTTTCAATGATAAAACATTCTGGCGCTTTGATATCTTCCAGATTGATACCACCAAAACTGGGGCCCATCAGTTTCACTGCATTAATGAATTCATCCGTATCTTCGGTATCCAACTCTAGATCAATACTGTTTACATCGGCAAAGCGTTTGAACAAAACCGATTTACCTTCCATCACTGGTTTCGAGGCTAGCGCGCCCAAATTTCCCATGCCCAAAATCGCGGTGCCATTGGAAATGACGGCAACCATGTTACCCTTGGACGTGTAATCATATGCCTTTGAAGGGTCTGCCGCGATGGCCGCAACGGGCGCTGCAACACCTGGCGAATAGGCAAGTGACAGATCACGCTGCGTGCTCATAGGGGTCGAGGCGACAACCTCGATTTTGCCTGGCGTTGGTTTTAAGTGATATTCCAACGCTTCTGCATCGGTGACCCGTTTATTCCCTGACATTTAATCCGTATCCCCTATCCGATTTCGATTTAGTTTAAAGCTAAACTAATAAACTAAATCGCGTTCGGCATTTTTATAGTTTTTCAGAAGGATTAACAAGAATATCAAAGAAATGCAGGCGACATGCTTTCAACCGCTGACCCGCCAGCGATTATAACTGCTGCGTACTTGCTCACTTCTGGCAATACATGTGCAGCATACACATCAGCATAGGCGGTTTTTGCCGCCAAGAAATCAGCATCCCAGTCACCAGATCCTTTTTGTGCTTCTGCGGTTTGTGCAGATCGATCCACCATCCAGCCACAACAAACAGCACCCATCATCATAAGGTATGGCACGCTGACAGCGGCTGCACGCCGTGGATCAGATTTTAAGGTCAACAAATCAGCCACCGCTGCTTTGGCGGTGCGTGCCGCATCTGCCACGGCCTCAGATGCGTCACCTTCGATTTCTGCCAGCAATGCCAACACGGCAGCGCCATCATCACGAAAGGTTTTACGGAACAACAAATCATTTGCTTGGATCGCCGTAGTCCCTTCGTAAATTGTCAAAATACGTGCATCACGGTAATGCTGTGCCGCGCCTGTTTCCTCGATAAAGCCCATACCGCCGTGAACTTGAACACCGTCCGACGTTAATGCGATTGAACGCTCGGTCAACCAACCTTTGACAATCGGTACAAGCAATGACGATCTTTCGTCCCAAAACGCGCGCTTTTCATCTGCATGATGCGCGCGGTCCAAGGCAGCGGCCAAATACAATGCCAAAGCACGCTGGCCTTCAATCTCAGCCCGCATGCCAGACAACAGACGCATGACATCTGGATGATGATCGATACTATCGCCAGCCTTACGGCCAATTGGGGTACCTTGCACACGATCTGCGGCATAGGCGCGGGCATCAGCGTAGGCTCGGTTGGAAATTGATAGCCCTTGAATGCCAACGCCAAAACGCGCGTGATTCATCATCCCGAACATGATGTTCAGACCTTGGTTTTCCTCGCCAATGGGATATCCAATGGCGCCGTCTTTCTCACCAAATTGCAGCACCGCAGTTGGCGAGGCTGTGATGCCCAGCTTATGTTCGATTGAAACGCATTTCACATCATTACGTTCACCCAAAGACCCGTCTTCGTTGATCAGGAATTTTGGAACCACGAATACTGAGATACCTTTAACGCCTTCGGGCGCGTCAGGCGTGCGCGCAAGAACCAGATGCAAAATATTCTCGGCCATGTCATGTTCACCGTAAGTGATGAAAATTTTCTGACCTTTGATCCGGTACTGGTTGCCGTCTTTCACAGCAGTGGTTTTAATCGACGCCAAGTCGGTGCCCGCTTGCGGTTCTGTCAGGTTCATCGTACCAGTCCAGCGACCCTCGGCCATTGGTGGCAGATACATATGTTTCTGATCTTCTGATGCTGAAACTGTCAGCGCATGCGTTTGACCCTGAGTTAGCAGGTGACACAATGCAAAGCCCATATTGGCGCTATGGAACATTTCGCCCACGGCCGCGGATACCAAATGCGGCAGACCTTGTCCGCCAAACTCTTCGCTGATTTCGATCCCGTACCAGCCACCCTCGGCCAACGCCTTGTGCGCCTCTTTAAAA
>CALDZS010000334.1 GCA_937944065.1 uncultured Amylibacter sp.
GAAGGCTGTTGATTTCACCAACAGCAATGGGCGTCTGTCCGATCAGGACTTCTATCGTGCGGTCAGCTGCAAAGCCCCGCCCAAAGCTGCGTGCGCGCAAGGTCTGTTTCGATGGCCGCGCGAAATTCGGCGCGGAATATCCGTCAGCATTGTGCGAACCAGTTCTGCAAAAGTTTCTTCAGCATATGCCAAATCGGCCAATCGCGCGGTGCAAAATGCCATTAATGAAATTAACGCGGTTGGCGCAGGTGTAAAATTGATTCCCTACAAGGGACCTGTCAAAGCATTGGCGAATATTCGCATCTCTTTGGTTCAACCAAAGGGAACTGGCCGCCGTGTTTCAGGATTTACCGCGGGCAAAGGCAAGCCGTTGAAGGTGCAAAACGCCATGTCAGTTAGCCGTACTGTTGGTTCAAGTATCATCGCATCGCGTGTTGCCATCGCCGTGGACCGTGTGACGCAAGACAAGCTACGCTCGATTATGTTGGAAGAATTGGTGCAAAGCCTTGGCCTGACATGGGATATTAACAACCCATATTATCAAAACCGATCCATCTTTGGGCAGGTCGGCGATGACAGTGTGACGCAACTGCGTGGGCAGGACGCGATGGCCTTGCGCCGGCATTATCCGAATAAATAAATGTGTGACGCGGGTCACAGACTACGCGTTTACGGTGGTTAAGATATAAAGACTTTTGAATGGAGCTTTAAGGATGGCGAGACAAATCAAATTCAAAGATATACCGTCAGGTGGGATTTCGACGGATAACGAAGCAATTGATTTTCTTCTGCCTAGGGCGCAATCGTTCATTAGGTTACGGTTCTTGCTTGGTGTCGCGGCTGCGATATTGCCATTATGGTTGCTGGTCGGTGGCCTTGCTCATGGCGGTCTTGCACCAACTATCAGTGATTTCTATCATTCAGCGTATCGTGATGTTTTCGTCGGGAACCTTGTCACCATCGGTGTGTTCTTTTGGGTTTACCAAGGCGAGGGGTATCGGGTTTATCGTAAATTTAACGAACGTCATCTTGCCATACTGTGCGGCACGGCGGCGCTTGCTGTGGCGTTTATCCCTAACGAAGATGGTAAAGAGGCAGCAAGCCAAGCCGCGTTTGCATATATGTTCCCCACTATCGAGGTGATTAAATACGTTCACATGTTTGCAGCTTTGATTTTCTTCGGATGTCTGGCGGTGTTTTGCGCATGTGTTTTCGCCAAAGATAAAGACACTGACAGGGCGAATCTATTCAAAGCATGCGCAGCCATCATCGTTATCTGCGTTATTTTGATTGCCCCCGTGGCATCTGTACGCAGTCTTCCAGGGTGCTTAGCAACCGACATAGACGGCAGCGAGATTATCAGCGAAGCGGATTGTAACTGGTCTTTGGATGCCCCGTTCGGTGTGACCCGAATGGAAGATTTTGAAAACGCGTGGTCGCCCATTATGGGGCTGCAGACCCGCGTCGCCGAAGCACCGCCGAAACGGGTGAAATGGTTGCGGGTCAAGACCAACTATGTGATCCCTTACAACATTCTGTTCTGGCTTGAAGCCATCGCCGTTTGGGCGTTCGCACTCGCATGGTTTTTGAAAGCCGCCGAATCTAGCAAGCGACACAAAAAACTATCCCAGAAATATGATCCAGACGAACCAGAGACGGCTGTTTAAATCCCGACATCCAAAATAGCTTTTGCAAGCACAGGGATCGTCGCATCTGTCAAGCCAGCAATATTGATCCGACTGTCACCAACCATATAGATTGCATGATCATCGCGCAATTTGGCCACCTGTTCTGGTGTCGCCCCGATACGCGAAAACATACCGCGATGTTCTGCAATAAACCCAAATCGATCTGATCCGCATCCCGCACGCAATGCGTCTGCCAACGCTTGGCGTTGTTTCAACATACCTGTGCGGACCATTTCCAATTCCGCCTCCCAATTTGCACGCAATTTAGGATCGGTTAGAACCATGGTGACAAGGCGGGTGCCGTGATCGGGTGGAAAGCTGTAATTTTGTCGGTTCAAATAATTTAGATTGCTTTGCGTGATTGTCGCGGTGGCGGCATCTTTGGATATTGCAATAACCAAACCAGCGCGTTCTCGATAGATCCCGAAGTTTTTCGAACAGCTTGCAGCGATTAACATCTCTGGGAATTTCGACGCAAGGTGGCGCGTGCCATAGGCATCTTCTTCCAGACCATCGCCAAAGCCTTGGTATGCGATATCTATGAATGGGATTGCACCTTTTTCTAGCAACAGATCAGCCACCAGATGCCACTGCTCTTGGTTCAAGTTGGCGCCCGTCGGGTTGTGGCAACAGCCGTGCAACAGTACCATGTCGCCCGCTTTAACAGCCTGTAAGCTGTCCATCATAGCGTCGAACTTAACCGCGCGCGTTTCGGGATCAAAATAGGCGTATGTTGTATGCTTCATACCCATATGGTTCAAAATACTAGGGTGGTTGCCCCAAGTTGGGTCAGACAGCCAAACTGTCGGAGATCCCCCAGACATTTTCACCAGCTCGATCACTTGGCGAATAGCGCCAGTGCCGCCTGGGGTCGCAATAAACGACAGTCGTTCGGTTTCTACCGCATCGCCCAAGACCAAATCTTTCATCGCGTGATGAAACCCAGCATCACCTGCAAGGCCAGTATAGGATTTCGTCTTCTCGTCATTCCACAGCTGCTTTTCGGCTTGTTTAACCGCATCCATGATCGGCGTGTTACCGTTAGCATCTTTGTAAACACCTACGCCAAGGTCGATCTTGGTGTCGCGCGGGTCGGCGCGAAATTGACCCATAAGGGCAAGAATTTTGTCTTCTGGTTGCTGTTTTAATGCGTTGAGCATGGTCTGATCCGTTTAACTGGTTTCTATTGGCAAATCGGTGTGTGCACCCCATTCGGCCCACGATCCGTCATAAAGCGACAAGTCAGGCGCGTCCAGTTGAGATAATGCCACAGTTAGAACCGCAGCGGTAACGCCAGATCCGCAACTGGTGATGATAGGTTTCTGAATGTCGATACCTGCTGCGGCGAAGATTGCGCGCAGCTCATCATCGGGGCGCAGATGGCCGTCCATGGTCAGCACCTCATTGTAAAAGACGTTGGCGGAATTTGGAATATGGCCTGCGCGCAATCCTGCACGCGGCTCTGCTTCTTCCCCCTTAAACCGCGGGGAGGGGCGTGCGTCGATGACTTGTGCTTTGGTTGACAGCACTTTTGCCGCATCTGCGATTTCATCTGCATCTAGGACTGCTGTGAATTTTTTAGGGGCGGATGCAAGAACCACGTCTGAAACGGCATGTCCGTCGGCGACCCAAGCCGGAAGACCGCCGTCCAAAACAAAAACATTGTCGTGCCCCATAGTGCGAAACATCCACCAGACACGCGCAGCGCTGAACAGTCCTGCACCGTCGTAAATGATAACCGTTGACTGCGCATCAATGCCCATTGCGCCAACGGCATCCGCAAAGTCGTGCGGGGTCGGCATCATGTGTGGAAGGTCAGTATTTGGATCGCTGATCGCATCAATGTCAAAGAACTGCGCGCCTTTGATATGGCTTGTTTCATATTCCGTACGCGCATCGCGGTTCATGTTCGGCAGATACCAAGAAGCATCAATCACAACCAAGTTTTTTTGGGCGAGATTTTGGGATAACCAGTCTGTTGAAACAGTGACTTTCATAGGTCGATAATTATGCAAGATCGCGTCGAAGAGCAAGGCAACAAAAAACGCTTGCCAGTTGCCCGGCAAGCGTTCTCATACTCATTAAACTATACTCAACAACTCGGTAATTAGAATTACTTAAGCTTTGTTCATCATGTTTTTGATCAAACCAACGATTGCCATTACAGCGCCGCCGCCAACACCACCAGTTGCCAACTGCCCAATTATTTCGCCAACGCCGCCGCCGCCAGTTGCCGCATCTGCAGCACCCGCAACCGCGCTAACTGCGCCGCCGCCAACCATGCTCAACAATGATCCACCAAGACCGCCGCCGACGATGCCCGCGACAGAGTTACCAAGTGTTCCAAGGCTTAGATTTTTCATCACGCCGCCTGCTGCGTTTCCGCCAACAGCACCCGCAATCAAAGGTATAATAAATTCCATAGTCACGTACTCCCCATACTGAACTTTGGGGGCCTGTGCCGGCCCCTCATGACGTCTAAGTATGAACGGATATGAAAATTACAAGCGCGCGCACGAATTTGTTAGAAAATTACCGATTAGTTATCGCGCATCAATCGCGCTTTTTGGCGTTGCCAATCGCGTTTCTTCTCGGTTTCACGCTTGTCTACTTGGCGTTTACCTTTGGCCAATCCAAGCAGTAGTTTGGCCCGACCTTTGTCATTGAAGTACATTTTTAGTGGCACAAGGGTCATGCCTTGGCGGCCAATTGCCTGATGCATCTTAGCAATTTCACGCTTTGAGGCCAGCAATTTACGGCGACGACGATCTTCATGGCCGAAATTCTTGGCCTGCAAATAAGGTGCGATAGAGCTGTTGATCAACATCAGCTCTCCGTCCTCTATATCGGCATAGCTTTCGGCGATGTTCGCGCCACCCTCGCGCAATGATTTGACCTCTGATCCCATCAAAACGAGACCGCATTCAATGGTATCTTCGATGGCATAGTCATAGCGGGCGCGGCGGTTTTCCGCGACCAGCTTATTGTTATCAGTGGCTTTCTTTTTTGCGGCCATAGCCTAGTTAATCAGCCCCGCGTGACGCATGGCGGCATCCATCTTTGCCTTGGTTTCATCAGTCAAAGTCATCAAAGGCAAACGCACCTCGTCGCTGGCGTGACCCAAAACGGACACACCATATTTAGCACCGCAAAGGCCTGGTTCGGTAAATATTGCAGCATGCAATGGCATAAGGCGGTCTTGGATTTCTAGTGCCTTGGCATAGTCCCCTGCCATACAAGCTTCTTGCAACTGCGAACATAATTTAGGGGCAACATTGCCCGTCACCGAAATACAGCCAACGCCGCCTTGGGCGTTAAATCCGTGTGCTGTGCCGTCTTCGCCAGATAGCTGGATGAAATCAGCACCACAGGCCATGCGTTGCATGCTGACACGCGCCAAGTCACCAGTCGCATCTTTGACGCCAACAATGTTTTCTAGCTTGGACAACTCGCCCATCACATCTGGCATCATGTCGATCACAGAACGTGGCGGAATGTTGTAAATAATGATCGGGATACCGACCTCGTTCAGCGCGGTGTAGTGCGCGATCAACCCGCGTGTAGTGGGTTTGTTGTAATATGGGGTCACAACCAAGGCGCCGTCTGCACCGACTTCTTTGGCGAATTCGGCAAAGACCAGCGCCTCGGCGGTGTTATTACTACCAGCACCGGCAATGACAGGTATCCGCCCGGCAGCCGTATCCACAACGATCTTGATAACTGCCATATGTTCTGCGTGTGTCAAAGTCGGGCTTTCGCCAGTTGTCCCAACGGGGGCCAGACCGTGCGATCCTTCGGCAATGTGCCATTCAACCAACTGTTTCAACGCCTTTTCATCCACTTTGCCATTCGACATAGGGGTGATTAGCGCGGGTATTGAACCTTTAAACATTTGGTTGCTCCTTAAGAAGTGATTGGATTCGCAGCCGTAATAGCGCGAAACTGTCACAACGTAACTGTGAATTTTAACAATGCCAAGTTCTGGGTGTGAAATACGTCTCAGTTCGCGTAGAAATTCACAAATTGAGTGGGAAATCGAAGTTGAGACAAGTTCTTACAGTTCTGGTGTTTTTGGCGGCTTGGTGCACAGGCATTGTTGCCGTCGCGAATACCGAAGAAGAAAACGGCGATCTGTTGGCCGCCGCACTAGAGGCTGTGTCGCAGCAAGACTGGATTTCTGCCGAGCATAGCGCATCGCAAATATCCGATCCAATTGGTTTAGATTTGGTTGTATGGGCGCGATTGCGTGCAGGCGAAGGTGACTGGTTGGAGTATCAAAACTTTGTTGCACGGCATGGGAACTGGCCAGGAATGAAACTGCTGCGCAAAAGGGCAGAGGCGGTCATTCCCAAGAACGGATCGCCATCCGATATACGTGCGTTTTTCAAAACTCAGTTGCCCCAGACAGGGACAGGTGCGCTGCGTTTGGCGGAGGCATTTCAAGCACAGGGCCGCATAAGTGATGCACGAACCGAGATTGCACGCGCTTGGGCAGACTTGTCTTTGGACAAGGATGAACAATTCGCAATTCTCGAAACATACAAAGGCAGCCTAGGGCAGGCGCATTCCAAACGAATGGACAACTTGTTGTGGAAAGGCTGGACCCAAGAAGCGTCGCGTATGTTGCCGTTGGTTTCGCCTGATATACAAAAATTGGCCAAAGCGCGTATTGGGTTACGTCGCGGTGTCAAAACTGTTGATGCACTGATCGCGAACGTGCCCGCCAGCTTGGCCGATGATCCAGGATTGGCATTTGATCGATTTCGCTGGCGTATCCGCAAGGATCGCTGGGATGACGCGCAGCAAATGTTGGTGGAACGCACGGCAGACGTGAAATTACTGGGGCGTCCCGAAGAATGGGCGCAACGCCGCGCTGGATTTGCCCGCCGTGCAATGCGGGCGGGCGATCATAAGCAGGCCTATTTTCTGGCCAGTAAGCATGGGATTTACACAGGATCGAAATATGCTGATCTGGAATGGTTATCTGGCTATCTGGCCCTGCGATATCTAAATGCGCCAAAGCAGGCATTGCAACATTTCACAAATTTCAAAGGGGCTGTAGGATCGCCGATCAGTCTGGGTCGTGCGGGATACTGGATGGGCCGCGCCCAAGAAGCGTTGGGCGATTATGATGCAGCGCAGGTAAATTACGAGTTTGGTGCCAAGTATCAAACCAGTTTTTACGGTCAGTTGGCAGCCGAAAAACTGGGTGATGGCCCTGACCAATCGTTGGCTGGGAAAGAAAAAGGCGAAGATTGGCGCATTGCGCCGTTTGCAGACAGCGATGTAATGCGCGCAGCGCTTTTGCTGCATTACGCGCAAGAGCCGCACATGGTGCGCCGCTTTTTCGTTCACATGTCAGAAACAATGAACCGCGATGCGCTGATGCAATTGTCTGATCTTGCACTTGAAATGGACCGGCCGTTTGTTGCACTGGGTGTCGCGAAACAGGCCGCCAAAACTGGAGTTGTGTTACCACGTCCGTATTTCCCAGTGACAGATCTCGCCAGTTATTCTGCCGACGTAGCATCCGAAGTGGCCATGGCGATTGCACGCCGCGAGAGCGAGTTGAATGAGGCAGCGATCAGTCCAGCAGGCGCGCGCGGTCTGATGCAAGTCATGCCAGCCACGGCGCGCAAAGTTGCGAACGATTTGGGCATCGAATACTCGAAAGCGCGTTTGACCAATGACTGGCGCTATAATGCGACCCTTGGTACGGCCTATCTTGCGTCCTTGTTAGAGACATATAACGGGTCTTACGTGCTGGCCTTCGCCGCCTATAACGCGGGCCCAACACGTGCCAACGAATGGGTGGAACGATTTGGTGATCCGCGCGACGGGTCGGTTGATCCCATCGATTGGATCGAACATGTCCCCTACACGGAAACGCGAAACTATATTATGCGGGTGATTGAAAGTTTGCATGTTTACCGTGCGCGGCTGCAAGGCGCATCACAAAATGTGTCCCTGTCGGCTGATCTAAATCGCGGCTAGGCTTTCGCTGCTCGTTCGCGCCACAATGTATAGATACCCGCCGCGATGATGATCAACACACCAACAAGTGTGTTGAACTCCAACGTTTCTCCTAGCACGAACAAACCGATTACCGCGCCGAACACAAACTGGAAATAGGCAAATGGTTGGACCGTGCTTGCTTCTGCAACTTCGTAGCATTTGATCAAAAGGTAATGACCTATCGCGCCCAATACACAAAGCGCGAACATCCAGCCCCAATGCTCGACCGCCAACGGTTTCCAGTAGAAAACACCGGCAATACTTATGCCAATGGTTCCAACAATGCCCGTCCAAAAGAAACTTGTTTGGGCTGAATCCTTGCGTGCGGCGTAACGGGTTAGCAATCCGTAAACCGCAAACATACAGGCTGACAGAAGGGGGATGAGTGCGTAAACATTGAACACGCCAAACCCGGGTCGAATGATAATCATAACGCCGACGAAGCCGACGAAAATCGCCGCCCAACGACGCCAGCCTACTTGCTCGCCCAAAATGGGGCCAGAAAGTGCGGCGATGATAAGCGGATAGACCGTAAATACCGCCAGACTGGCAATCAGGCCAAGATAGATAAAGGCAGTGACCATCACCACAATTTCAGCGACAAGCAACAGTCCGCGAATGGATTGTAACAAGGGTTGGCTGGTTTGTGCGACACGCCTAATCCCGCCTTGACGCTGGGCAATTGCCAGCACGAACAAGGCGAAAAACCAATAGCGAACCATGATGATCATAACCGGGTTATACTCTGTGGCGAGGTATTTAGAGATGCCGTCTTGCACGGCAAACACAAAGGTTGTCGCAATCATCAATAAGATGCCCAGTTTGGCGTCGTTTCGGTTCATAATAAGTGACCTATACTCATATGCCTTTTGCGGCCGAATCCTGATACGCGCCTGACATCGAAGCCAGCTTGGTTCAGTTTTTCTCGGACGTGCCCCGCGGCGGTGAAGGTGGCAAAAGTGCCGCCTGAAACTGTGTGACCAGCAACATTTTTCATCAATTGGCCTTCCCACATTTCAGGGTTTTTAGCTGGGCTGAACCCGTCCAAAAACCAAGCATCAGCTTTATCGTCCCACAGGGGCAATGTTTCGCGAACGTCGCCCGTGATGATATGGGCATCCAGTGTGTCGGTTTGTATCTGCCACCCGAGATCTAATTGGGTCAGTATTTGATCCGCTAAAGGCTTTAGTTCTGAAAACGATGATAACGCTGTACGCATGTCATTCGTTGTCATCGGAAAAGCCTCAAAACTGGTAAAGCGTAAAGGGGTTGTATGACCAGCTTTCAACCATGCCGTCCAAGCGACCAACAAGTTCAAGCCCGTGCCAAACCCCAACTCTGCAATGTGAAAACCCTGTTTGAACCTTTCGGGCAAACCGTTGCCTTGCAAGAACACAAACCGTGCCTCGGCCAGCCCATCGTTTAGCGAATAGTAGGGATCGTCGAATTTGGTCGCAACGGGGACACTTCCGTCACGCCATGTTAGTTGCGCGTTTTCTGGCTGGTTCGTCATCGACACATGTCCTAGATATGACTGCATATGGTCATAGGATTGGGCGCGTGACAAGCAATCAAGTTAAAGATGTTATTGTGGTTGGCGGCGGTATTTTCGGCCTTTCTGTCGCGTACTGTTGCGCACGCAATGGGCAACGAGTGAAGGTTATTGATCGCGCGGGCATCGGGTCGGGCGCCAGCGGCGGCGTTGTTGGTGCCATGTCGCCACACACACCAGACGAATGGAACCCGAAGAAAGCATTTCAGTACGAGGCCTTGGTTTCGGCCGAGTCGTTCTGGGCAGAGGTTGATGCGCGGTCTGGCCTGTCTTCTGGATATGGGCGGGTCGGGCGTATTACGCCGAATATGAATACACGGGTACAGGCGTTGTCGATCAAACGCGCTGCGTCAGCGCCCGACATTTGGGGCCCGCGTTTCAAGTGGGATTTGATAGATACTCACCCCCTGATCGACGACAGTTACTCAGAGTATGGTTTGGTTTACGATACGTTTTCTGCGCGCATTCATCCTAGGCAAGCTTGCGCATCTCTTTTGAGAGCCTGTCAGGATTTGGGTGTTGAAACCATCGCAGGTCAGACCGTCACTGCCATCACCGATCACGCAGTTTCGGGGGACTGGGGCGAATTTCGCGCCGATGCGATCGTACTTGCGGCAGGAGCGCAAGGGTTTGAGCTGTTGGATCGTCAATACAATCGGAACACTGGCACGGGTGTAAAAGGTCAATCAGCGGTGTTGGACATTTGCCTAGGCGACGCACCCACCATAGCGGGCGAAGGATTGTATATCGTACCGCACACAAATGGGACGGTGGGTGTTGGATCAACGTCCGAGGTGACCTTTGACGACCCCTATAGCATCGACGCGCAGTTGGATGATGTCCTGACGAAAGCGCGCAGATTATGCCCTGCGATACGGGATGCGCCTGTTCTGTCGCACTGGGCTGGGTTACGTCCCAAGGCGGCAAAACGCACACCTATGGTGGGCAAGCTTCCTAATCTCGATGGCATTTATGTTGCTGGCGGCGGGTTTAAAATCGGCTTTGGTATTGCGCATAAAATTGGGCAACTTCTGGCGGATCAAATTGCTGGTCTCGACGTGGATTTACCACCGACATTCCTGCCGACGCATCATTTATCGTGAAAGGGTGTATATGCCAAATCTAAGCAGTCTGGATCATCTGGTGTTAACCGTTACCGACATCGCAACCACTGTTTCATTTTATGAAGATGTCCTTGGTATGGTCGGTGAGGAATTCACACCTGATGACGGCACTTCGCGTTGGGCGTTAAGATTTGGTAATCAAAAGATTAACCTGCACCAAATTGGATCAGAGTTTTCGCCGCATGCACGAGCTGCAAGCGCTGGGTCTGCCGACCTTTGCTTTTTGTCCGAGACTTCGCTGGCAGATTGGCAATCACATCTTGCTGGTCACACTGTGACAATCGAACAGGGGCCAGTGGTGCGCACTGGTGCGACGGGACGTCTATCGTCTATTTACATTCGCGATCCAGATGGCAATTTAATCGAAATCTCCAACCGCGCTTAGCTTGCGGCGCTGCGCAATTTTTCCATCAGCGCGATGAGTGATCCAGTATAATGTTCG
>CALDZS010000335.1 GCA_937944065.1 uncultured Amylibacter sp.
CGCACCAGATTCGTCTTTGTTAAATTTAAATAGTTTCATGGTATTACCCTTTTCATGTGTCCCCACCCAGCGTGGGAGATAGTTTGTGAGAGTTGGTCGTTGTGACCATCTGCTCCGTTTCCGATGACTTACATAAAGACCCTAAATGCGGCGAGAATGGGTTGATCAGTTAGTTTAATCAAAAAAAATGAATTTTTTTGTTTATTGTTTAAAAACATGAGGTTATCGGGGGTGATCCAATTTTTAAGTGCCTAAATGACACATTCAAACACTAATTCTCGCCCATTTTGGCCCCAATTGGCTTTCGAAAAGGTCCCAAGCCTCTCTATAAGAGATTAAAAAAGGTCAGTGAAATGACACTTACAGGTAAATTCAAAACGATTGGGGCCAGTCTTTGCGTCATTTCGATGATGTGGGCGACAACTCCGCCTGTTTTGGCCGCCGACTTCACCTTTAAACGGGTCAAAGTGAATAAAAACCACAAGGGCCCGCGCATCAACATTCAAATAATCGACGACCGTACCAAGCCAAAGGTCAAAGAAGAGCCATCTGCAAGCGCCCCTAAGGAAGAGCCGTCTGCACCCACCGATTTACAAGATTGGTTTTGGACAGGTGTTTCGCCTGATTTGGATGCGGCTGATTTTAAACGTATGAATGCAGCCCTGGCGCAGATGGGGCGCAATCAATCGAAGAAATCAAATCTAAGCCCCAGCAAACAAGCAATGGAACAGCTGATCACGACATATGGCAAAGATATGTTGATCGCGTCCCTGGGCAAAAAAGTATCTCCGGCCTTGTTGCTGGCGGTCATGTCCGTGGAATCCGGTGGCAAGATTGACGCAACCAGCAGTGCGGGTGCGCAAGGTTTGATGCAACTGATCCCCGCCACGGCCAAACGGTTTAACGTCAAAGATACGGGTAACAGCTTGGACAACATAACGGGTGGTGCCGCCTATCTTGACTGGTTGCTGTCAGAATTTCGCTATGATCCCTTGCTGACGCTAGCAGGATACAATGCGGGTGAAGGCGCTGTGAAAAAGCATAACGGCATCCCGCCCTATCCTGAAACCCGCAATTATGTTCCAAAAGTTGTGGCCGCGTGGGACGTGGCACGATCATTGTGCAAAACCCAGCCATTGTTGGTTACTGATCCATGCGTTTTTAAGTCTCAGTAGAAACCACGTCTTGACGTGGACCTGCCTGCACGTTTGAGTGCGCGCATTCAGTTTCGGAGCACCCCCATGACCAAAGCCCTTTGGACCCCCAGCCAATCCCGTATTGACGCGAGCCTTCTGCGTGCCTTTCAAAATCAAGTCTCGGATAAATTGGCCGATATGGACTATGACACGCTGTGGCAATGGTCTGTTAACGATAAAGCTGCGTTTTGGAATGCGGTTTGGGATTTCACCAACATCATTGGTGACAAAGGCGATACCGTACTGGTCAACGAAGATGATATTGTAAACGCGCAGTTCTTTCCGAACGCGCGGCTGAACTATGCGGAAAACTTAATGGCACAATCTGGTGACGGGGTTGCTGTGATTTTCCACGCGGAA
The DNA here is from genome assembly GCA_937944065.1 of uncultured Amylibacter sp. Taxonomy (GTDB): domain Bacteria; phylum Pseudomonadota; class Alphaproteobacteria; order Rhodobacterales; family Rhodobacteraceae; genus Amylibacter. The sequence continues at coordinate 1,557 of CALDZS010000335.1, forward strand.
GCGGGCGATGTTACGGAATGGTCATGGGACGACTTGCATGCCGAAGTCTCGAAACTGCAACAAGCAATCCGTGCGCTTGGTGTAGGAGTGGGCGACCGCGTTGCTGGCTTCGTTCCAAACACGCCACATACTTTGGCGGCCATGTTGGCAGTGACCAGTCTTGGTGGTGTTTGGTCTTCTTGTTCGCCAGACTTTGGATTTAACGGAGTTGTCGATCGGTTCGGCCAGATCGAACCGAAGCTATTATTCTGCGCAGATGGATACCATTACAACGGGAAAACCTTTGCCAGTGCGGATGTGGTTGATCAGTTGGCGGATGCGATGCCGTCGCTGAAATCAATCATTTGCCTTCCGCATATTGGTGCGGAACCCAGTGCGAAATGCACCACCTTGGAAACTTTCACCAACGGTATCACTGCCAAGCCTGTTGAGTTCATAAAGGTCGGGTTCGCCGATCCCTTGTTCATCCTGTTTTCATCGGGCACCACGGGATTGCCTAAATGTATTGTGCATTCAGTCGGCGGCACATTGATCAAACATCTCGAAGAGCATCAATTGCAGGGCGATATTCGCCCTGGTGACCGATTGTTCTATTTCTCGACCTGTGGCTGGATGATGTGGAACTGGTTGGTAACAGCCCTTGCCAGCAAAGCCACGCTTGTATTGTTCGACGGTAATCCCTTTTATCCAGATGGCAACCGTTTGGCCGACATTGCGCAAGCATCCAAGGTCACACATTTCGGGACATCGGCCAAATATATCGACGCGTGTTCCAAGGCAGATATCTCGCCGATCAAAAACCATGACCTATCCAGCTTGCGGGCTATATTCTCGACCGGATCACCATTGTCGCCAGAAGGGTTCGAATATATCTATAGCGATTGGAAACAGGATGTCTGCCTGTCATCCGTTGCAGGCGGTACCGATATTGTTGGTTGTTTCACCGGCGGTAGCCCGATTGACCCCGTCTATTCAGGTCAATGTCAAAAGCGCCAATTGGGTATGGATGTCCAAGTCTTTGGCGATGACGGCATGGCGGTGACCTCTGGTCCAGGTGAATTGGTCTGTGCAGGCCCGCAGCCGTCGCAGCCAGCAGGCTTTTGGAACGACCCAGATGGTGCGAAATACCACGCCGCCTATTTCGACGTGTTCGACAACATCTGGCACCATGGTGATTGGGTCGAACTGACCGACGAGGGTGGGATGATATT
>CALDZS010000336.1 GCA_937944065.1 uncultured Amylibacter sp.
TGGCTGCACTGAGTTATCAGAAAACCCGTCTGGTGCGCAGTTGGACGCACCTTGAACGCCAGCGTGGCGGTCTTAGTTTTATCGGTGGTTCGGGCGAAACCCAGATTGAAAGTGACCGGCGCGCGATCGATGACGCAATTGTAAGACTGAAACGACAGTTGGCTAAGGTCGTGAAAACCCGCAAACTGCACCGCGAGGCGCGGGCGAAAATTCCGTATCCGATTGTGGCATTGGTTGGCTATACTAATGCTGGGAAATCGACGATTTTCAACCATCTGACAGGTGCCAAGGTTTTTGCCAAGGATATGTTATTCGCGACCCTTGATCCAACCATGCGCCAAGTCACCCTGCCATCGGGGCGCGAAATTATCCTGTCCGACACGGTTGGCTTTATCTCTGAACTGCCCACCCAACTTGTTGCCGCGTTTCGCGCGACTTTGGAGGAAGTATTGGACGCTGATCTGATCTTACATGTTCGCGACATCGCACATCCTGAAACGCAGTCGCAGAAATTTGATGTTGATGACATTCTGGAAAATCTGGGTATTTCTAAACGCGCCAACGAAAGCATGATCGAGGTTTGGAACAAGTCCGATTTGCTGACGGGAACTTCGCTGGAAACAGCGGCGAACCAAGCATCGCGTTCAGATCAGATTGTTTTGGCATCTGCGGTGACGGGGCAAGGCGTTGAAGAATTACTCGATTTGGTCGAAAACAGTTTGCAAGATCCAATGCAGGACGCTGTACTAAAACTGGCTTTTTCCGAAGGTAAACGCCGTGCTTGGCTACTTAAAGAGGGTGTAGTGACCAGTGAAGAGATGACCGATTTCGGGTTCGAGATATCGGTGACTTGGACAGAACGTCAGGCCAATACGTTCGAAACAATATAACGTAGAAGAATAATTAGGATCGCGCAGAGTTCGATATTAGGACTTCAGGCACCATTGCGATGAATTGACAGCTGCATTATTATTTCTGGCATGGAGAATTTATATACAGCAATCGATGACACGCAGGAAAACCACAACTCATATGAAATTGATCTGCTTCGTCAGGTCAAAGAAAACGGCTGGCGTTCGACACATGTTTCGGGATCAGACGATGGATCGCCATCATTTACCTATACCACTGGATTTTGGCTGAGCTTAAGAAGACCTGAAATCATCCTATTCGATTTTCCACCTGCATTGGCGCACAATGTGTTGGGGCAAATATATCGGATACTTGGTGGCGGTGAAGACCTGCAAACAAATGTGCCCTTGGAAGGGATATTATCTGGTGAAACGGTATACTTCTTCCCAGTGAAGCCCGAAAAGATCGCCGAGTATCTACTATCCAGCACGTGGTTCTACAAAAACGACGGCTTTCCGTGCCTACAACTGGTTTGGCCCGACCAAGCAGGGAATTTCCCTTGGCAGTCAGATTTTGATGCCAAGTTACTGCGATTACAGCCTGATATCACCGAGAATGGTTGGCCCTAGGCGACCACTCCCCACCACTATCATTCTGTTGAAATTGAAGGCGTAGGGGTCAAAAGTGTAATTCCATCTGACCCGCCGCGGGCCAATTCAGGGTCGAGTGTCATTGGAATATATTCGCCGCGCCGCCAAAGCTGTGCCAGATCATCATAGTGCCGCGAAAGGAAATGTCCTGATTGCCCTGTTGAAATAATGTACAACGAACTTTCGGGATCGGCGAAATCAATCAAAGCACGAAACCCGCCCGCATGGACGTTGGCATAGGGGGTAGGGCCCTTCGCATTTGTACGTGCGCGGCGTAATGTGTTGTCGCCACCTGGTGTGTCTTGGCGAATGTTTACGAACCAATTTACCAATGCTACTTTACCCAACACGCGATGATCATGGTGGGCTTGGTGCGCCTGTCCCCACCGCCAGCTTTCCATTCGAGGGCCGTAAGCTTCGGTTAGCTCTAGAAGCGCTGCGTCTAGTGCGGTGCGAGCGATGTCAACGCAGCTTTCGACGGCGGTTGATTGGCGAACGTCACACCAGATGCCAGCCCCATCGATATTACGGAATACGCGATCTATAAAGACGGGGTCAGGCATTGCAAAATCCTGAGACAAGGGTCCTAATTCATCTTTGATCAAACGGTCCTGCAGGTTGCGCATCCACGCGGCATAAATCAGCGGCTCTTGAACATGCTGATCCATCTCGCCGTTCCAATCTGCCAACTGCGCCAACGCTTGTTCGCGACGATGCGCCAGTGTTCCAGTGGGTGAAGGTTGGCCTGAAAACCACAGGTCTTTGGCAACGATTGGCAGCAGTGTTCGCGCGGTAACGGACACAGTGTCCAACTGCGCCTCCATAAAGCTGTCACGCGTGTGAACCTTCCGTGCGTTTAACAGCTTACTTAATCGTTTGATCCGCTCCGTATCACCCCAGTCGTAACTGATATGGCGTGGAAACGGTGCATCGGTGGTTTTATTATTGGTATTGGCAACAATTCCACTGATCGGGTTGATGATGAATGGTCTATCCTCAAACGGAAAATCGTCCAACCAACGGTTGCGCGGCAGCCAGCCTTGTGACGGGATGCGTCCCTTGCTGACATGGTTCGGATCGCGCCGTGGCATGGTGCCGATCAATTGATAAGCGATGTTTTCCGGATCTGCCATAATCAGGTTTTGCGCGGGTGCCACAGCCAAACGCGACGCCTCGCGCCCTTGGGTTACAGATTTTGAACGCATCAGTTGAATTGCGCTTGAAAATGATGTGTCGTTTGCGCGCAAGGCGGTCCAGTTAATTGATGTCACATGCCCTGCGGGTGTCACGGATTTCAGGTCATATGTATCGCCAGGTAAGACGGGTCCGTTTTCAGTCCATCGTAATTCGACGGTTTTACCCACCTGTCCTTCAATATCAATGATCACGCGTTTTTTGATGAAAGGCTTATAACCTTCGGGGGTTAGATATTCATCCTCGTTTTCTGGATTTAGCTGTTCCACATAGATATCCAAATCATCCAAATTGGCTGTGGTTAAACCCCATGCGAACTTTTCAGATCGGCCAGTCACTATGGTGGGTAGGCCCGGGATAGTGCCACCAATGACGCCGCCATCAGAAAACTCCATACGTGCCAACATCCAGATGCTGGGCGCGCTAAGAGCCAGATGTGGATCAGTCGCCAACAAAGGGGCAGAGCGCGCGGCGCGCGCGCCAGTAGCAGCCCACGCATTAGATGCGCCCGCCATCAAACGTGGCTTGATCGGATGCATGGAGTGACGCACGGGCGCTGCACCAAAGGGGCCTTTGGGTGCGGTTGGAAATAGACGTGCGAAACTGGGCAGGGCGATCATGCCTTTGTCAGGACTGTCCGGCAGAATATCACGCAGACGTTCAGGGCTGATCGTGAGCGAGGTTTTTGTTCGTAAAATTTCGTTTTGCAAAGCGCTGGAAATTTGAAGCGCCATTACCTTGGTGATTGACAGGCTGTCCGTTGGCGTCCAAGGCGCAATTTTTGGCGAGAAGAAGAACAATTCTGGCGCGCCGCGCCCCAAAGCGTCGCGTTGCAAGATTTTCAGCCATGCATTCACCCCATCGGAATAGGACTGCAATGCGATCTTTGCCTCGGGTGTTTGGTATTGATGAGATTGGCGTGCGAGGTTGTAGATATCCAACCGACGGATAAATGTGTCTATGGATAGGGTTTGCTCGCCCAGAATTTCGGACAAGCGCCCTTGTGCGGTACGTCGCATCATCAGCATTTGCCACAAACGATCTTGGGCGTGGGCGAATCCTAGCCCGTAATAAATGTCAGCATCATTAGCGCCAAATATATGGGGTACCGCGAAATTGTCGCGTACGATTTCCAGCTCTGCGTTCAGGCCATCCGTTTCATAACTAGCGTTAAAGTTCGGAATTGAACGTGCCGCGAATAAATAGGCAATAACACCAGCCGCGATGATGAAAATGCACATGGCAAGGAAAAGGCGAGTGAGCCAGCGAAAAGTCATTGCCATTTTGTCGTGCACCTAATTGTTGACCTAATCAAATTAGCAGTCCATTCATGGTAAAACAATCTGGATTTAAAGGCGGTGGGTGAGCATGGCGAAAATTGCATTCTTAGGACTTGGAGTTATGGGCTATCCGATGGCAGGGCATTTGGCCGCCAAAGGGCACGAAGTTACCGTTTACAACCGCACAACAGCCAAGGCCGAGGCTTGGGTTGTCGAACATGGTGGTGCGTTTGCCGCAACACCAACTGACGCGGCCAAGGGTCAAGATTTGGTCATTGCCTGTGTCGGGAATGATGACGATCTACGCTCGGTCACGTTAGGTGCTGACGGTGCATTTGGCGCCATGGCGCCAGGTGCTGTATTTGTCGATCACACGACCGCATCAGCGGATATTGCACGAGAGTTGGGTGCCGCAGCGCGGATGGCTGGATTTGGGTTTATCGACGCGCCGGTTTCAGGCGGTCAAGCTGGCGCAGAAAATGGTGTGTTGACGGTGATGTGTGGTGGCGACGCGGATGATTACGCCAAAGCAGAACCAGCCATCATGGCTTATGCCCAAGCCAGTCGTTTAATGGGGGATGTGGGTGCTGGCCAATTAACCAAGATGGTCAAGCAAATTTGTATCGCTGGCTTGGTGCAAGGGTTGTCCGAAGGTTTGGCATTTGCACAAAAAGCTGGCTTGGACGGTAAGGCTGTTGTCGATGTAATTTCCAAAGGGGCAGCTGGATCATGGCAAATGGCTAACCGAGGCCACACGATGGTCGATGATCAGTTCGAATTTGGATTTGCCGTAGATTGGATGCGCAAAGATCTGGGCATCTGTTTGGCCGAGGCCAAAAACAATGGCGCAAAATTGGACGTGGCAAAACTGGTCGATGGCTATTATGAAGAAGTTCAAAATATGGGCGGTGGTCGTTGGGATACGTCCAGCCTGATCCGCCGCCTGACAAAAGATACTTGAACATATAGGAACCAATCATGAGCTTGATCTTCGACCCAAAGCGCCCTGTGAAAATCGCCCCATCCATCTTATCCGCTGACTTCGCGCGGTTGGGCGAAGAAATCAGAGATGTTGAACAACAAGGCGCTGATTGGATTCATGTGGACCCCATGGATGGGCATTTCGTGCCTAATTTAACAATTGGCCCTAACGTCGTGGCCGCTATTCGACCACATGTGAAAACAGTGATGGACGTGCATTTGATGATCGCGCCCGCAGATCCTTATCTAGAGGCGTTCGCAAAGGCGGGATCCGATGTGATGACTGTACATGCCGAGGCGGGCCCACATCTGGATCGATCCTTACAAGCCATCCGTGAATTTGGATGCAAAGCAGGGGTGGCGCTGAATATCACAACACCATTGTCTACCATCGAATATTGCTTGGACAAGATCGACCTGATCTTGGTGATGACGATCAACCCTGGTTTTGGTGGTCAAAAATTTACGCATTCCATGGTGGACAAAGTGGCCGAGGCGCGCAAAATGATTGGTGATCGTCCTATCTGGTTAGAGGTGGACGGCGGGGTCGCACCAGATACAGCACCATTATGTGTCAACGCTGGCGCAGATGTTTTGGTTGCGGGATCGGCTGTGTTTAAAGGTGGTACGCCCGACGACTATGCCAAAAACATGGCAGCCATTCGGGCGTCTTATTCATAATTAAGTATTAAAGGTCAGTATCTTATCGAGTACTGCTTACCCGCGCACAATGCGTGAATATTTAGAACCTTCAAGCGTCAGACCTGCCAGTAAACCCTTTTTGCCAAACGCAACGCCGTAGACTTCGTCTTTGACGGTGTTGGTGTCCAAACGGGCATCCTCGCCAGATTCCAACAGGGTGTACTGCATGTCAGCGCCCAGCGTCCAACCATTGCGTTCGCGGAACTTGCGCAAACGATCAGATGACATGAAGAATAGCGCGGTCGACATTTTTTGGATGCCTATTTGCAATCCAAATGAAGCGCCTGCTACTGAATAATAATCAACTGGTGCCTCGCCAATCAGCAATGACCCTTCGCCATATGACCCGCCATAGATTAATCCCGCTTTGGCAACAGTTGGCATGATTAACATGCCAGCGGCCTTTGCGCGCAGATCGTCGGTAAAAGGTAATGCACGGCTCATTTCGTCAAGCGCGCGAACTACGCGGCGATCGATATTCACGCCACCTTCGCTTTTGGTGCCTGTACATGCGGTTAATGTTGCGGTTCCCGCGGTCGCAAGGAATCCGCGTCTGGTCCAATTGTTCATGGAAATGCTCCTGTATCTGCCATGCCTTATTCATCGGTCTATCGCCGAAGTTAGGGGCATTATATCAAACGGAACGAGGCTTGTCTTGTGATTTTCTTCAGACCCTGCGCGGTCGCGCGCCGAATACCGCCGAGCTTGTTCATAGATCGGGTTGTCGTAGATAGTTTTTGCGGCTAGCCAGAGTGTTAATGAATATAGGACCTTTCTTCATGACCCATCCAGACCTGTATGTTTTGCGACACGGGCAAACGGAATGGAACCTCGTGGGACGTGTTCAAGGGCGTAAAAACTCTCCATTGACTGCTATGGGGCAGCAACATGCATTGATGCAAAAAACCTTGTTAGACGAGCTTGAAAACCGACCATCCAAGGTGTTTTGCAGCCCTCAAGGCAGGGCTGTCGACACGGCGCGTTTGGCGATAGGGTCTTTGGACAATGTCATTTTGGACGATCGCATCAAAGAGATCGGTTTTGGGGATTGGGAAGGATTGACTCGAGACGAAATCATTGCCCAGACGGATTATCCCTTTAACGATAAAACATGGAAATTTCGCAGCCCAGGCGGCGAAAATTTTGACACGATTTACGCACGGATCGACAGTTTTTTGCAGGATGTGACTGAACCTGCAATCATCATAACTCACGGCGTTACTGCCACTGTGATGCGTGGAATATGTATGGGAATGGGGCAATTGAAATTGCTGCAACTGTCTTCAGAACAGGGCTGTATCTTTCAAGTATCGAGTGGTGTCGAGACCATTTTGCGGGTCTAGATACTCATTGGGTCGCTCAGTTTTTGCGCGATTTCCATCGCGTAATATGTCAATATTCCCGTGCATCCAGCACGCTTGAACCCAAGCAAACTTTCTGCAATTGCGCTGTCGCGATCAATCCAACCATTTGCTGCCGCTGCCTCGATCATCGCGTATTCTCCAGAGACTTGATAGGCAAAGGTCGGGGCGCCAGTTTCTCGTGATACGCGAGAACACAAATCAAGGTAGGGCATGCCGGGTTTCACCATGACCATGTCAGCACCTTCGTCCAGATCACGCAAGGCCATCCGTAACGCCTCGTCTGAATTGGCAGGGTCCATCTGATAGGTTTTCTTGTCGCCCTTTAGTGCGCCCGTCGCCCCGACAGCGTCACGGAATGGGCCGTAAAATGCAGATGCGTATTTTGCCGAATACGCCATGATCGATACATTCGGAAAATCGTTTTGTTCCAACGCTCTGCGGATCATACCTATTCTACCGTCCATCATGTCAGAAGGTCCAAGTATATCGGCACCTGCTTCTGCGTGTGACAGTGCTTGGCGTTCCAAAATCATCAGAGTTTCGTCGTTCATGACTTCGCCATCGCGCACCAAACCATCATGCCCGTCTGCGTTGTATGGATCAAGTGCGACATCCAACATGATGCCAATATCGGGTACGGCCGCCTTGATCGCTCGCGTGGCGCGATTTACCAGATTGTCTGGATTGTACGCTTCTTCGCAGTCAGAAGTTTTCAAATTTTCAGGGGTATTGGGAAATAATGCAATGACAGGAATTTCTACATTGGCAGCCTCGTTGGCGGCAACAATTGCGCGATCAATGCTCAGACGGTTCACGCCGGGCATGGACGCGACAGGTTCTTCAACATTCTCGCCTTCGCAAATGAAAATCGGCCAAATCAGGTCGGACGGTGACAATTGTGTTTGCGCAACCATGCGGCGCATCCAGTCGGATTGGCGCAATCTGCGCGGGCGGCCCATGGGAAATGGTGCAGGGGGTGTTGTCATTGTCGGGTAAACCTGTTTTTCATGTTTTTGCGCCTTATAAATGCACTATTGTGTATTTAAAGGCCAGTAGAACCGAAGAAAACAGTGTAGATTTGATGTCGCATGACCACAAAGCGAGCCGTAGATGAGTGATGATCTAGCGCGTATATTAGAATTAGAGAGTTTTTTAAACGTCTGGTTCTGGCTATTCTTGGCGTATGCGTGGTCGCGCGCAACTTATTTTTCTCTTGGCGTTCCGTTCCACGAGGCGCGCATGGCCTATGATCGCGAAGGCAAGTACATGACCGACTTCGAGACCTTGATGAGGATCAACGTAGAACATAACACCGAAATGTTTGACCAATACGGACCTTTCTTAATCGCCATATTGGCGTTCTTTTTGGCTACCATCGCAACGCTTGGGTTCGGTTTTAAATATCAGATCATGCAAGCTACATTTGCTTTGGTATTGCCGCTTAGCATTGCCACGCTGTTTTCATTGCGATTTGCTTACCGTTTACGATCATCAGAGATCAGGGGAATTGCGCTTTGCCGAGCCTATTTCATGCACCGTCGTTTAAAACAGATTTTGGGATTTATGACATTGATTATCATGGCGTTTTGGACCGGCGTGCGGATCATGCTGTTCCTATAGCGTGGCACAACATAAGCCTTGATGCAGGCATCTTGCTTGGATAATGGGGTTGCATGACGAACGCTACGCATAAAATCATCAAAACTGGCGGGGTCCCCGAAGGGTATGACGCCAAGTATGTTGCTGATTTCATGCGTAAATCAGGGCGCACTAGTGCATTTGTGTGCCGAGACGAAAAGCGCATGATAGCGGTGAGACAGGCGCTAGCTTTTTTCGCCCCTGATTTGCCAGTGATCGAATTTCCAGCCTGGGACTGCTTGCCTTACGATCGGCTGTCACCCAATGCCGATGTATCAGCACGGCGTATGGCTAGCTTGGCGGCCCTAAACGCCAATTCAGAAACTGCATTCATTGTTTTGACCACCACTGCAGCGGTTGCGCAATATGTGCCAAGCCGCGAGACAATGGCGGGGTCCAGCTTTGTCGCCACGGTTGGGCGACAGTTGGACGAGGCGGCGCTGCGTAGTTATTTCACGCGCATGGGATTTGTGCAGACGCCAACGGTGTTAGAAGCGGGCGATTACGCCATTCGTGGCGGATTGATTGATGTGTTTGCCCCCGGTGATGTAGGCCCAGTTCGGCTAGATTTATTTGGTGATGTTTTGGACGGCGCACGTCGGTTTGATGCAACCACGCAGCGCACAATCGAGCAATTGGATCGTTTGGAACTCGCTCCCGTCTCGGAAGTGATCTTGGATGATCCTTCGATCGAGCGGTTCAGAGCAAAGTATCGGCGTGAATTTGGTGCGGCTGGCACGGACGATCCCTTGTATGAAAGCATAAGTTCGGGACGCAAATATCAAGGGGTCGAGCACTGGGCACCATATTTCCATGATCGGATGGAAACTTTGATCGATTACCTTCCAAATGCGACCGTTTTTTTGGACGAAGGCGTGTTGGCCGACTACCCCAAACGCTGGGGCAATATAACCGGTCAATACGACGCGCGCATGGCCGCTCTGGCGTCGAAATCGCGTATGGATACAGTCTATAAACCTTGCGCGCCTGACTTGTTATACCTGTCACCAGACGCGCTAGAATCCGTATTTTTAACCCGAGAACAGCGACGTTTCAGCACGATCCCGCAAGGCGTAGGACCCGACTTGATAGATATTGGTGGTAAGATGGGGCGCAATTTTGCTCCTGAGCGCCAAGACGAAAGCCAAAGTATTTTCAAAGCGTTGGCCGAACATATTGAAATATCGCGGAAAACAACAAACGTTATTTTAGCCTCTTTTTCAAAAGGTGCGCGCGAACGTTTATCAGGAATGTTGGCGGAACAAGAGGTTACTGGTGCTGTACCCGTCGCGCGGTTCGATGATATCAAAGGTGATGCAGGTAACCTCGCGCTTGCCGTTTGGCCGCTGGACGAAGGTTTTACCGCCAAGGGCCTGACCGTAATTTCTGAACAAGATGTGCTAGGCGAGCGATTTATCCGATCCAAATCCCGCAAGCGTAAAGCGGACAATTTTCTGACCGAGGCAGCTAGTCTGTCAGCAGGTGATCTGGTCGTTCATATTGACCACGGCGTGGGGCGGTTTACGGGGCTGGAAACTGTCAC
>CALDZS010000337.1 GCA_937944065.1 uncultured Amylibacter sp.
CTATATAATCGGCAACTTCAGGTACCAAAGTGAAGGTTGCGCGGCTTTCGCCGTGACCTCCCGCCTCTGCCCCTTGTGCCACGATAATATCAGCACCCACGTCGATAGCATGGATCGCATCCTTCAACGTTTGAACTTGGCAGATCAGCGCAGCACCTGCAGACTTGATCTCGGCCGCAAATGGCTTGGGGTCACCAAATGACAAAAACATCGCCTTTGGTCGCCGTGCGAGTGCTTGCGTTAGCAGTTCGGGATTCTGAGCCATTGACCAGGTGATGAATCCGCATCCGACTGCTGTATTTCCAGCCAATGCAAATTGGTCATCCAGCCAATCTGCATCGCCATATCCGCCGCCGATAAAGCCAAGCCCACCTGCATTTGTGACGGCGGACGCCAACGCACCACCAGCAGCGAACGCCATCGGCGCCTGCAAGATCGGATGTTCAATCCCAAGCAACTCCGTTAAGCGGGTTTCCAGCACAGTATTAGCTATGATCGCGCAGATCAGCGATAACAAGCCCATCTTTAGGCAGGCTATCTACTGCGCAAAGCTGCACTTCGGCGCGCAGCTTTAGCACCTCTTGGACGGACCTTTGGTAATCAGTTCGGTCACGTTCATTGGTTTCCAGCCGAACCTTTAGCGTGTCATTCGCCCCATCATGTCCGACTTCCACCCGTGCTTTGTGAATTTCAGGATGACGCTCTACCAACGCCGCGACTTGTTCTGGGCGTACAAACATACCTTTCACTTTAGTTGCCTGATCCGCACGGCCTTTCCAGCCAGTGATGCGCATATTGGTGCGCCCACACGGGCTAGCATCCGGCAAAATCGACGATAGATCGCCAGTGGCAAACCGAATTAAGGGATAATCGGGGTTCAAACTGGTTACGACCACTTCGCCAACTTCGCCCATTGATACAGGATTTCCCGTTCCCGGTGTTACAATTTCAACAATAACACCCTCGTCGACGATCATTCCGTCCATTGCTGCGCTTTCATAAGCGATATGCCCCAGATCGGCTGTCGCATAGCATTGCAAACAGGTAATTCCTCGATCTTGATAAGCTTGGCGAATTTGTGGGAATAGCGGCCCACCACTGACGGCAGCGGATTTAATTTTGGTCAAATCCAACCCCATCTCGTCCCCCTGTAGCAAGATAGTGTTTAGATAATCTGGCGTGCCCGCATATGCCGTCACCCCTAGATCAAAGGCGGCTTGCGCCTGTAATGCTGTCTGCCCAGGCCCAGCAGCAAATACAGTTGCACCCACAGCAGAGGCTGCATCGTCAAACATCGCCCCTGCTGGTGTGAAGTGATACGAGAACGTATTCTGAACGATGTCACCTGCGCCAATTCCTACCGCATGCAAAAAACGACCAAAGCGCCACCAATCCTTGGTGCGTTGCCCCATTTCATAAATTGGCCCCGGTGATTGGAATAACTGGTGGATTGATCTGCTGTCCATCGTTGCGAAGCCGCCCAGAGGCGGGTTCGCTCTTTGCGCGGTTGCAAGATCGGACTTACGCAAAATTGGTAGGTTTGAAAGATCAGCAACGGACGAGATTTCACGCGGGTCAATACCCGCCAGCGACGCTCTGAACCCTGTTGATTTTTTTTGCGCGTTAGCTATTTGCGCGGGCAAGGCCGTCGATAGATCAGCGTTTCGTTCATCCGCCGACCGCGTTTCTAGCGCATCATAAAAATCTTTCATCAGCTGAGCCACCTTTTGCGGCGGCGATAGGACCGAACATCACGAAACGATTTGCGGCCTTCGTCGGACATTCCAAGGTAGAATTCTTTTACATCTGGGTTTTCGCGCAACTCTGCGGCTGGACCGTCCATCACGACGCGTCCAGATTCCAAAATGTATCCGTAATGCGCAAATCGCAATGCTACGTTGGTATTCTGCTCGGCCAACAAAAATGAAACGCCTTCTTTTTCATTCAGGTCTTTTACGATGCCGAAAATCTCTTCTACCAGTTGCGGTGCCAGCCCCATAGAAGGTTCGTCCAACAAAACGGTTTCTGGGCGCGACATGATTGCGCGACCAATCGCACACATCTGTTGCTCTCCACCCGAGGTATAGCCCGCTTGGCTTTTGCGGCGCTCACGCAGACGGGGAAAATATTCGTACACCAATTCCAAATCGTTGGCGACGGCGACGCGGCCATCTCTGCGGGTCTATGCCCCTGTCATCAAATTCTCTTCAATGGTTAGATGCTCGAAACAATGGCGGCCTTCCATGACTTGGATAACACCTTGCTTAACAAGCGCTGCCGGATTTGAGTCTGCAATCGGCTTGCCACGATACGTGATAGAGCCTTTTGTCACCTCACCACGTTCCGAGTGAAGCAAGTTTGAAATCGCCTTTAGCGTGGTTGTTTTGCCAGCACCATTGCCCCCAAGCAATGCGGTGATGCCACCCTTGGGAACAGACAGGCTGACACCTTTAAGCACCAAAATCACGTGATTATATATCACTTCGATATTGTTAACCTCTAGTAGGTTTTCAGTTGGTTCTACGGTGTCCAGCATGGTCGGCCTCTTGTTGAGATCGTGAAGTCTTGCACCCCTTGGCCCTGCATTGGGCCAAGGGGTATTTTCTTTTAGTTACAACGTTCTGCGATATTGTTCTCAGCTGCAAATGCTGCACTGTCTTCCATGATCAATGCACCAATTACGTCCATATCAGATGGACCGAAATCAGAAATCTGCGTCCATTTTTTGGCAGCTGCATCCCATTGAGTTACTGATCCTAAACCTGGACCACCATGGTTTTCACAAGTCACTTTGAATTCTGGTCCAAAACCAGCCATACCAAGGCCCGCCATTTTCGCAGCGTTCATATCAAGTGCTTCCATTCCGTCACGCATCATCACTGCTGTGATATCTTTTGTGCCGTGGATCTCTTGTGCTGTTTTCGCCGCTTCTACTGCCAACATCGCCGCATAAAGCCCACGATTGTACAAAACGGTTCCGACTTGATCGCCCGCACCTGCAGCCTTGCCTGCATCAACAACATACTTTTGAATGTCACCAAATACTGGAAAATCATTGCCAACAGCGTGCATGTTCAAAGCTTTATAGCCGTTTGCAGCCGCGCCTGCGGGGATCACGTCATTTTCAGAGCCAGACCACCAGATGCCGATGAAGTTTTCCATTGGGTACCGAATATTCGCGGCTTCTTGAATCGCAACTTGGTTCATTACGCCCCAACCCCACATCAAAACATAGTCAGGTTTCTCGCGGCGAATTTGTAGCCACTGTGACTTTTGTTCCTGTCCAGGATGATCAACCGCTAGCAATGAAAGGTCGTAACCATGCTTTTTCGCCAGTTCTTCTAACGTGCGGATCGGTTCCTTACCATAGGCAGAGTTGTGATACACAAGGCCAATTTTCTTGCCTTTGATATCGCCGCCATTTTCAGCCAAAATATGGTTGATCGCGACAGAAGCGCCATTCCAATAATTTGCAGGATAGTTGAACACGTTCGAGAATACTTTGCCGTTCGCAGCAGACGTACGACCATATCCCATTGTGTGCATCGGGATACCGTCAGCCGTTACCTTTGGGATCAATTGGTATGTCATACCTGTAGACAGCGGTTGATAGACCAAAGAGCCTTCACCCTTCGTGCTCTCGTAACATTCGACACCTTTTTCAGTGTTGTAGCCCGTTTCGCATTCGATCACTTTGGTTTTTACACCACCGATGCCGCCATCACGTTCGTTAACCAATGTGAAATAGTCTGCATACCCATCTGCAAACGGGATACCGTTCGCGCCATATGGGCCTGTGCGGTAGCTAAGCGATGGGAACACAAGGTCCGCCAATACTGGGCTTGCAACCATTGTTGTCGCGACGAATGCCGCTGCAATCTTGGATAGTTTCATGTCATTTTCCTCCCTAAGGTTGACACCTGATTGTGCGCAATCTGCGCGAATAATTTGGCCCTAATGTGGGAAAGGCCAAAGCCGTAGTTTCTCTTTGACGATACGCCAAATTTGCGCCAGCCCGTGTGGTTCTAAAATCAAGAACAACACAATCAAGCCGCCCACTATGACAAACTCGAAATGAGCCGCCAAATCTGTTGGCCAGCCCAATTGCCCGACCATTATGTTTTTCAAAAGAACTGGCATCAGCACCATAAATGCAGCACCTGCAAACGATCCGAAAATCGATCCTAGACCGCCAATGATGATCATAAACAAAACGAGAAATGACTTGGTGATCCCGAATGCTTCGCCAACCTCTGCGGCGCCCAGATAGACAGCAAACAATAACGCGCCTGCTATGCCGATGTAAAAAGAGCTGATGGCGAAGGCCAGTAGTTTCGTTTTCAAAGGGTTCACGCCGATAATCTCGGCTGCGATATCCATATCGCGGATCGCCATCCATTTGCGTCCATTTGCACCACGGGTCAGGTTGCGCGCCATCCATGCAAGAACGAACACAAAGCACAAACAAAACAGATAACTGACATGAGGCAACGTGTTCGCCCCCGTCACTGCAAAGCCAAAGATACTGCGTTCGGGAGCCGATATCTGACCAGAGGCGGAATAGTTATAAAACCAAGGGACTTTGTTGAACAGCCATACTAAAAAGAACTGTGCGGCCAGTGTAGCAACCGCCAAATAGAACCCTTTGATGCGCAGACTAGGCAATCCGAATATGACGCCCACCATTGCCGTGACGCCGCCAGACAGGATGATAACAAAAACGATATTCAAATCAGGAAAGCCCGTCATCAGCTTGTACGCAGCATACGCCCCTACGGCCATGAAACCGCCCGTCCCCAGGCTGACTTGGCCGCAATATCCTGTCAGGATGTTCAAACCAATCGCTGCTATTGCATAGATCAAAAACGGTAGAATAACGGCGTTTAGCCAGTAGTCATTGATCATGAACGGCACGATCAGAAACGCAAATGCAACTGTCAGAAAATAACCCCAGCGATCAAACGCAATGGGAAAGGTTTGTTGATCCTTGGAATAGGATGTCTTGAAATCGCCAGCCTCGCGGTACAACATTTCTATACCCTTTCAATAATTTTTTCGCCGAACAGACCCTGAGGCCTGAAGACAAGAAATAATAATGCCAGCATATAAGCGAACCAGTTTTCTGTGGCTCCACCTAGGAACGGTGCGCCGATCAAAAATTCGAACATTTTTTCGCCAACACCGATGATTAAGCCGCCGACGATCGCACCGGGGATGGACGTGAAGCCACCCAACATAAGGACGGGAAGTGCTTTCAGCGCAATGAGAGAAAGCGAGAATTGTACACCCGACTTTGACCCCCACATGATCCCTGCAACCAAGGCTACGAAGCCAGCGATTGACCAGACAATGACCCAAATCGTACGCAAACTAATTCCCACCGACAAAGCCGCTTGGTGATCATCAGCAACCGCGCGCAGGGCGCGGCCCGTCTTAGTGTACTGGCTGAATAAAACCAAAGAAGTCACAAGGATAGCTGCCAAAATAGTCGCCCAAATATCTAAGTTATCCAGATAGAACCCGTAAAAGTCTTCGCCGCCTAAGGACGCTGTTTTTTCTTCGAGCCAAACGTTACCACCCTGCGGCAAGCCGACATCCAATTTCTTGATGTCAGACCCCCACATCAGATCGCCGAACCCTTCCATGAAATATGCCAACCCGATGGTTGCCATAAACAATATGATGGGTTCTTGGTTGACCAAATGTTTCAATACATATCGTTCCACAATGAAGGCGAATAAAATCATCATCAATAGCGCGCATATGATCGCCAAAAGCGCGGGCATTTGCCACCCGAAGTGGTGAATTTGTGTGCCAAAGATTGCGTTGATCAAATGCGCAAATGGTATCTGCCCAGTTTGAAATCCAACCAAGCAGAGAGCCGCGAACAGTGCCATCACACCTTGGGCATAATTAAAAATTCCTGACGCTTTAAAGATCAGAACGAACCCAAGGGCGACCAGTGAATACATCACGCCAGCCATAAGGCCGTTCAGAAAGACTTCTATTCCATAGTAAAAATTAGCAGACATAGAATGTCCCTTCAAAACGTGATGGGTTGGTATCAATCATGTGCGACCCCCAAATAGGCATCAATCACCGCTTGGTTAGACCGAACTTCGTCGGGTGTACCGTCACCAATTTTTTTGCCGTAATCCATCACGACGATACGGTCGGCAATGTCCATCACCACGCCCATGTCATGCTCGATTAACGCAATTGTAGTTCCAAACTCGTCGTTCACATCCAGAATAAAGCGGCTCATATCCTCTTTTTCTTCAACGTTCATGCCTGCCATTGGTTCGTCCAATAGCAACAATTTTGGTTCAGCAGCCAACGCACGCGCCAGTTCCACACGTTTTTGCAATCCATACGGAAGACGCCCGACAGGAGTTTTACGAATGGCTTGAATCTCTAGGAAATCAATGATCTTTTCGACCACTTCGCGGTTGGCAACTTCTTCACGTTCAGCCTTGCCCCACCACATCATCTGACTGAACAATCCTGTTTTCATATGGGTCAACCGGCCCGTCATGATATTGTCCAAGGTCGACATGCCCTTGAACAAGGCAATATTTTGAAACGTTCGGGCGATGCCCTGTTCTGCAATTTGATATGGCTTGAGCGGCCCGCGTTTTTTGCCATGAAACAAAACGTCGCCTTCTTGCGGATGATAAAACCCGTTCATCACATTCAGCATCGAGGATTTGCCTGCCCCGTTCGGGCCGATGATCGCACGAACCTCGCCCTCTCTAATGTCAAACGAGATGTCTTTGATCGCAACAACTCCGCCGAAGCGCAGTGTGATGTTTTTCAT
>CALDZS010000338.1 GCA_937944065.1 uncultured Amylibacter sp.
CGGCCACGAATGCTGCCGCCATCGATTTTGGCAATAACATCTGGATCTTCTGGGTTGAATTGAGCCACGCGAAAACCCGAACCGTTTTCCAGCGTAAACAAAAATAACAACCCCTCTACAAGATCGTCATGGCGTTCCATAATCGCAGGTGTTTGATCGGTTTTCCAAAAGTATGTTAACGTCACACTCGGACGAGTTTCTCGCGACAACATGGAGTCCTCAAGCCCGTCTGAAATGACTATCGCAAGTCGCGCTTTGGCTATCCTAGCCGCAACATAGTAAGCAAGCGCGACTAGCGACGTGATCGTTGAAACAAATTTTGGCAAATATATACGTGTCAGTCGATTGCGGAATGCCGCCACCAATTTAATGAACACTGGATTTTTATGGAAGCACAACCTATAATTGTGGATGAATAAAATGAAATATTTTACCCCTACCCGCGCTTGGCATAATGATTTGTAGCTCAGGAAAAAATCCATCGCCTGAAGCAAACAGTTTGAGCAAAGGACAAAATAGCAATTATTTGACACAATTCATATGGTGGTAATGCTATGGTACGCATCGAACTATTTGGCCCGATACGCTTGATTCATGACAATGAAGTAATCAAGTTTCAATCGCGCATCTCCGCTTATATTTTGGGCTATCTGGTAATCCATGCTGCAACGGCAAGATCACGAACTTCTATTGCAGAAGATTTCTGGCCAAATCATGAAAGCCTAAAATCCAGGAAGGCATTGAACACGGAAATGTGGCGGCTGCGCTCGGTTCTATCTAGCATCAACCAACAAGATTTGATTTGGCAGGAAAATGGTGCAATTGGCCTGACTGATTGCGAAGCAATTTCAGCTGATTATACGGACTTCAAGATTGGGATGAACGAGCTAAAACACCTTAAGCCAGATGCCGTGTCCGAGCAGGCCATGCGGAAAGTCGAAAAGAGCTGTCACATGGTGTCAGGTGAGCTTTTAGAAGGATGCTATTATGATTGGCTTTTAATCTTCCGCGAAGAGGTTCGCAATCAACAAACACGGGCACTAAGCTTTCTTATGCGACGTAACCTAAATGCAAATAGATACAATCAAGCAATTTTTTTCGCACAAAAATTAATTGAGCTGGATCCGCTTTTAGAAGACGCGCACCGGGTCATGATGCAAGCCTTTAGCAGCCTGGGAAACAGGGCCGCCGCTATTCATCAGTTCGACAAAGTAAAACACGTGCTACGAAAAGAGCTGAATGTCTCACCTCTGGAAGAGACAATTAATTTGCACAACATTATTTTAAATCGGGATGCTTTTATCGCCCAAAAACCGCTTCAGGTTAATAAGAAAGCCAAGACGCTTGAAGGCGTAATAAGCAATTTAAAAACCGCCGAGCAAAACGTCCGTGAAGCACGTCGAGCGCTTTACGATTACATCACAAAAGACGAGTGATACAATCATCAAACTCTATGTCGGCAATTTGAACATCTGCACTGGTTAAGCCGCAAAGCAAGGCTGTTTCTAGGCAATCTTTGCCCAGCATGGATTTCACCCATGTTAGCATCTTCAATGACGTGAATTTGGGCTAGCGGACCTTCTCCAAAAACACGCTCGATTATATAATCTCCTTTTTGTAGATCAGTGAGTTGTTCACCTGGAAAACCCGTTACAACAATGTTGTCACCGATCGCTTTTCCAGCGACTAGAGCGTCAAACATCCCCGACGGGGAAAGTGCAGGAAATGCGTCGTTTAACCAGTTCAAACGCTCGGTCGATAACGCGCCCAAACAAGGTGAAATATCGCCGAACTCGGCGTCATAAAATTCGGCCGGAAAATCCTGCAATGCATCTAACTGAAAACTTGCCCTTTTCCATCTGTCGTCTGTGTCATCTGGTGTTGGTATCGAATATTGCATTTCTATCTCCTATGGGAAAACAACCCCGGGGGTGCTGCTGGCTTCTGCCCGTGCGGTCGAAAGGCTTGTATTGTTCTGCGCGCTAAACACATGGGGTGCGAGCGACTGAATATGGGCGATCACACTGGGCGTCGGACGGCCTCTGCCCATGAAATGATGTTCGACTTGTTCAGCGATTTGTTCAGCAGCGTAATTCCCAAATGAACGCCCAGGGACATATGCATAGGCACTTGTGTCTTCGGCGCTGGCCGCAGCGCGCCCAATTGATGCCAAAGTAAGCGGGTTGCGCACCCCGCGCCTGACGGCTGCGGCGACAGCACGTGCAGACGCAGAGGCCTTTGCGCCGGGCAACATTTTAATGGCTTCAGCTTGGCTTAATAACGAGTTTGTCATAAAGGCTGCAGGGGATGTGCCATTGTGTTGGCTTTGCCAGCAATGGGCAAGTTCATGGATTAATAACCTTGCATTTGACAGCGGTGTCGCAAAGGGACCTGGCCCCATATTCATTGCAACAAAATCGCCAGAACTGGTTGGTACAAACGTTGTGAATGCACGCCCAGAACCACCCAATCCGTCTGTTATTACAACCTTGGTAAAGTCAATGCTGCCGCTATAGGCCGTGTCAGCTCTGGTTTGTTCGGCAGCTGTCAAAAATCGCGCGTTAGTTGGCAGAACAATACCCGTCGGACCAAGCGGCAATCGCCCTAATATGCCGCGTGCAATTCTAATAATCTCTTGAATATCTACGGGGACGGTTGGTGGGGGTATGACAGGTGGAACAATCGGTGGGATCACGGGTGGAATAACTGGAGGTATCACAGGGCGCGGTGTGCGCATTGCTTCCAGCGGTGGCCATGTTACAGGTCCAATTTTACCGTCCCACTGCCTTGGGTCGCCTGGGAATGTACACTGCTGAAACATCTTAACCGCAGTTTCGGTCACGGGTCCAAATCGGCAATCCACAGCGATCGGTACACTCGGGATTGCGGCGCGCAATTGTCGAACGGCAAGCAAGTTGGCACCTGGAGTGCAGTTATGAACACCTGCATCGAACCGAGAAATGAATTCGTTCAACAGTATTTGCGCATCGCCGACCGTTGGATTGCGTGATCTTCTTCGCGACGATCCGCGGTAAACGAGCGGATGCAGTCCAGCACCCGTTGGGTCAGGAATGCTTGCGGGTGGCCCCTCTCCAGAGCGGCATGTATGGGTTGCTTCGGTGACATCAAGCGGTGAAACAGTGGCAGGCATTTCCACGCGGTAGTCGTCGAACTCTTCAGTATCTAGGCCCGCGTCATCCGTGACAGAGGGCCAGATTTCACCATCCCAGTATTCAGGTTCAAAATCGGTTTGTTGTTCATGCATAATCGTATTCTGCATTGATACCTCCTTGGGTTAGGCGGCCATCGATACGATTGCGACGGTCCGCTGGAACGCGTTGCCAAGCGGCCTCGAACCCTGACGTGCGTCCATTGCTTAAATAGCGCGGATACAAAACCATAGGGCTTGCATGCCACAACCTCACCCCGCGTGCGGCTGCCAGATCACTGCCGCCAGCAGCTCGGATTTCGGAAAATAGCTGGGAATACTTTTCTATTGGGCGCCTGATTTCTTCGTCAGGCGAGGAATCCCACGGATACACACACCCGCGCCTTGCTGAGCAACCGGCCGTTCCCGCAGGTACAAAGGATGCGCGCGATGCACGTTCCGCGGGCGGAACAAGCGCAGTCCAAGCATCACGATTAAACTGAAACACACCCCAGGCAGTAACAATGCTTTTGCCAGGTGGGCGGGCGCTTGGCGGGCGGGCGTCAAATATGTTTGCGGGTAATGCATAAATCGCTCGGCTCTCAAATTGTGCAAGGTTCTTGCAAACAGCAACGAAGGTTTCACCTAATCCGTGGGCACGTGCATTCTGTTCCACCGCGGACATGGCTGCCCCGACGGTGCTAGATTGGCGTGCACCAGATGGTAGCCCTGGGGGACGTCGAGTTCGCCATCTTGGCCCATAAGGTTTAAGCGGATCAATCGGATAAGAGCCTGTGAGCGGTGGCACAAGAGGTGGAGGCGTCGGAATGATTGGTGTCGGCGGATTCAACGGTGGCGGTGGAATAATAACAGCTGGCGTTCGATATGGCTCAAGCTTTGCCCAGGTTTGTGCACCTATGACGCCGTCCCATTGACGGGGATCCAAAGGAAAAGCGCATCTTTGAAAAAGCTTGGTTACCGCCTCTGTTTGAGGGCCAAATCGGCAATCCACTGTCATCTGACTGACACCAATAGAGACAAGACGCTGCCTAAGGCTTGCGATATCTGCGCCCGCACCACATTGTGGATGCCCACTGCGCAATGCATCCAAAAAGTTGTTCAAAAGGCCTTGGGCATCGCCCACGGTCGGGTTGCGCGATTTCAGGCGCGTCGTACCGCGACGTATCAATGGATGAAGCCCAGCGCCCGTTGGATCAGGCAACGCTGCCGGTGGCCCTTCCCCGGGCTGACACGAATGCGC
>CALDZS010000339.1 GCA_937944065.1 uncultured Amylibacter sp.
TGGCAGCCCAATCAGTCCAAGCTAGCAATCTACATCAGACAATCGGGGGTGACACGACAATCGCGGGGATGGTGTCCACACAATGCGGTGTCCCGTTGCTGCCGCATGGGCTGAACAATGTGTTCTACAAGTATAACAAAGATAACCGTAAATCGATTGCCTTCATGCCTCAGGTCACCTGCCTCAGCGATCAGCTGGCCGCGGATGGCTACACTCAGCATTACATGAACGGTGCCTCGCTCGATGCGTTCGGAAAACGTGATTTTTGGACGCAGCATGGTGGGGTTAAGTTGTTCGGATTGAAAAGCTTGCCAGAAGACCAAATTGCAAACGATCGCAATTTTTGGGGGATGAACGATGATTTTCTTTTTGACAAAGCCGCCCAACAGCTGCGCACTCTGAAAGCTTCAGGGGCACCATTTTCGCTGACGTTGCTAACGTTGGCGACCCATGGACCGGATGGATTTTCCAGCCCTAATTGCAACCTTGATTTAGAAGTGAAGTCCAGCATGGCTCGTGCGATTGCCTGCACAGCCAAAACTGTCAGAGGTTTTGTCGAAACAGCTTTGGAAGATGGGCTGCTGGACAATACGTTGGTCGTTATTCTGAGTGACCATCTGGCGTATGAGAACGCCTTTGATGATCAACTGAATGCGCATGCAGACTCACGTCGAAATCTGTTTTTCATGTACAATAGCGCGGTGCCAACACCAGCTAATCGCGAGGGATTGACGATAGATATATATCCAACGATTTTGACTGCAATGGGGTACCAACTGGAAAACGGGCGCGCCAATATGGGCGTTGCTCTTCAATCTGAAACAGCCAGTCTTATCAGTGAATATAAATCAGATGGCCTGCGAAAACTGTTGAAGGGCAACCGCAAACTAGCGGCTTACTTGTGGCGCCAAAGCCAGTAGATCACTGTGCAATGCGACAACAGCCTGACAGAACAGTTTGGCGCTGTCCGTCGGTGGATAACAGATCAATAGACAATCCATAAACAATATCCGACATACCATCAGAACAAACCTTCTTTTGGATCAGCGCACGCCATGACGCGCTGGCGACTGCATGGCGAAATACGTTGTTGGCCGATGTTGTTTCCCAAACCAAAGGTTCTGATGTCGGTTTCGAGTCTGGATCAGAATATGTCAGTGATCCATCTTTTATCGTTAGGCCCCAATAAGGTTCAGTGCCAGAACAGTTCATTTGCGCAGGCAAACCAGTGTTCACCAGTCGCGGCATCACAACAGGTGTCAAATAATTCCGATGAACCCACGCTTCGCTTTCCCCCCAGATGATACGCGCCCATTTGCCATCTACACCAAGACGCACAACCTCTACCGCCTGCGAGGGCTTTAAATCCCCTATATCTTTTGAACCAGCCGATGGTTTCGCGCGCACGTTCAAAATATCCCCTTCATCCAAGTTAGAAACTGTGAACAAGGCGGGCAGATCAACGATTGCTGGTGCTTGTGCAAATGAGAGTTGCGCCCAACCGCAAAGCACCGAGATCAAAAGGACAAAAGATAGTTTGCGCATCATGCACCTCAAAAAGTCTAGTTCGACGCGGTTTAGATCAATTTTTGTGAAATCACCAGACTGCGACACGCCGTCCCTATTGTAATTTTGCGCACTTGAGATAGTTGTTTACCACGCACCGCTAGGGTATCACGAAGCCAGAGCAAAATGCGGATCACTAAGATTCGCAAAAATTGACGTGTCAGGAGATATACTATGGCAGACGCTGTCGCACATGATCATGCCCGGCCCGGGTTCTTTACGCGTTGGTTTATGTCAACCAACCACAAAGACATCGGCATCCTTTATCTATTCACAGCGGGCCTTTTAGGCTTTGTTTCTGTGTCTTTCACTATTTTCATGCGGATCGAGCTTATGCAGCCCGGTGTGCAACACATGTGTATGGAAGGCGCGAGCCTTTTGGCATCAAGTGTCGAAAATTGTACGCCTAACGGGCATTTGTGGAATGTGATGATTACAGGCCACGGCATTTTGATGATGTTCTTCGTGGTTATTCCAGCACTGTTTGGCGGCTTTGGTAACTATTTCATGCCGCTGATGATCGGCGCGCCCGATATGGCGTTCCCACGCATGAACAACCTATCTTATTGGATGTACGTTGCGGGTTCGACCCTTGCTGTGTTTAGTTTGATCATGCCAGGTGGCAACGGCCAACCTGGCTCTGGTGTTGGTTGGGTGCTTTACGCGCCGCTATCAACCAAAGAAGCAGGGACATCCATGGACTTCGCCATCTTCGCGGTTCACGTCTCTGGTGCCTCATCAATCCTTGGCGCGATCAACATGATCACAACCTTCTTAAACATGCGTGCTCCCGGCATGACATTGCACAAGACACCGTTGTTTGCTTGGTCAATCTTCGTCACAGCTGTTCTAATCTTGCTATCTCTGCCAGTTCTTGCGGGCGCGATCACCATGCTTTTGACCGACCGTAACTTTGGCACGACTTTCTTCGATCCTGCTGGCGGTGGTGATCCAATTCTGTACCAACACTTGCTTTGGTTCTTTGGTCATCCAGAAGTTTACATGATCATCGTTCCTGGCTTCGGTATCGTCAGCCACGTGATTGCAACATTCTCGAAGAAACCAATCTTTGGTTATCTGCCGATGGTTTACGCTATGGTAGCAATTGGTGCGCTAGGCTTCGTTGTTTGGGCACACCACATGTACACGGTTGGTATGTCACTGACACAGCAATCATACTTCATGCTGGCCACCATGGTTATCGCGGTGCCAACAGGTGTTAAAATCTTCTCCTGGATCGCAACAATGTGGGGCGGCTCTATCGAGATGAAAACTCCAATGTTGTGGGCATTCGGTTTCTTGTTCTTGTTCACCGTTGGCGGTGTTACAGGCATCGTGCTGTCGCAAGCAGGCGTCGACCGAGCGTATCATGACACATACTATGTGGTTGCTCACTTCCACTATGTGATGTCGCTGGGTGCTGTTTTCTGTATCTTTGCGGGTATCTATTACTGGATTGGCAAAATGTCTGGGCGTCAGTATCCTGAATGGGCAGGTAAGTTGCACTTCTGGATGATGTTCATCGGGGCCAACATAACCTTCTTCCCACAACATTTCTTGGGTCGCCAAGGGATGCCACGTCGCTACATCGACTATCCAGAGCAGTTTGCATATTGGAACTATGTATCGTCATGGGGCGCATTCCTATCGTTTGCTTCATTCATCTTCTTCATCGGCATCGTGTTCTACACATTGCGTTGGGGTAAGAAAATCGAAGAGAATGCTTACTGGGGTCCGTATGCGGACACCCTAGAGTGGACACTTCCAAACCCACCACCCGAACACACGTTCGAGATTTTGCCAACGCAAGATCAGTGGGACAAAAGCGGCCACTAGGCGCGAATAAATCCAAAAGTAACAAAAGGCCGCAGTGCAAACTGCGGCCTTTTTCCGTTAGGTTAACCTATATGACGACACCTGACCGCACTGATCCCCCGCTGTTTGAAACCAGTCTTTGGCCACATAGATCCCTACCCCGCAAAGGTTTTGTTTGGTTGATCGGGATGCTCTGCGCCTTAGTTCTGATACCAATGCTCGCTTTTCTTGGACATCGTGCGTTATGGGTTATCTTGATCATGGTCATGATCTGCATCGGCGCGCTGTGGTATTTTATCGAACGCAATTACACAGACGGCACGGTCCATGAAAACATAAAAATTTGGCATGATCTAATAACTGTAGAACGGGTCAATCCGCGTGCGCCAGACCAACATTGGCAGGCAAACCCTCACTGGGTTGAACTGCATATCAAAGACACCAAAGAAACCCAAAGCTATCTAACTGTGACGGGCGGAAACCGAGAGATAGAGTTGGGCGCGTTTCTAACACCCGCAGAGCGGATCGATCTTCGGTACCGGTTGGAAAAAGAGATCAGGGCGGCGCGAACTAGCGCAAACGGCGATATATAATTAAACCATCATCGTTTTTTGCAGGCCGTCCATTGGGTAGCACGCTGTCATACACCATGAAATCCACGTGCATATCGTTGACATCCTTCAGGCTGGCCGAGACGGAATGTCCAAATTCCGAAAGATCCCCTAATACAGGATTGCGCGTTACAATACCGTCCAATGTAAATGTCTGCCCCACATCCATGTTCGCAACTTCGGTGCGTAAAATTTCAAGTGTTTCAGATGTTAGCATTGGGAATTCCTTTTAGCCGTTATTATGTACATTCAAACAGACCGCGAAACCACTTCATTAGCAAGGCTTTTGTCGAACTCGGGGCTGTGTACATTCTTCGAGGTTCAAAAATAAGTTCCCAATCACCAGCCTCACACATATGCTGGCGCCATGAGCACTCGCAGTAAAATCAAAGATGGCGTGTACCAACAAGCTGTAGAGAAAGGCGCCGCAACGCTTTATGCGTCATGGGCTGATCAATATAATGCTGACAGTGCCGCACTGGGGTTCCATCTACCACAGATAGCTGCAGGATACGCCGCCCGCCATGTGGTGAACAAGCGCGCGCGTATCTTGGACGCTGGATGCGGGACCGGTCTTGTGGGCATCACCCTTAAAACACTTGGGTATTCAAACCTAACAGGTGTCGATATCTCGCAAAATATGCTAGATCACGCACAGAAATTAGATGCCTATACATCCCTGTATCAATCCCCAATGGGAAGTGGTGCCTTACCTTTTAAGGCTCAGTCATTCGACGCACTGTTATGTATTGGATGTATGGGCCCAGGCCATGTACCACCTGCGGCGTTGGATGAATTTGTACAGGTTTGCGCACCAGGCTCACCAATCATCTTCAACGTCTTAACTGATATCTACAAAGAACAGGGATTCGATCAAAAAATGATCGACCTCAGCGAACAAGGCGTGTGGGAACAACGAGAGGTATCAGATCCGTTTCGTCCATATTACATTGGCGAACCAGATTTGTTTACGACCTTGTTTGTATTTGAAGTGCGGTGAGACCGATGACTAACCCAACAAAGCCTTAACAGTTGCCCCTGCCTTGCCAAAGTCCATCTGGCCAGAATAAGCACCTTTCAATGCACCCATGACCTTGCCCATATCTCGAATGCTATCAGCACCAAGATCAGCAATGGTTTTGGCAACTGCTGCTTCGACTTCTGCATCGCTCAGCTGTTTCGGCAAGAACTCTTCAATGATTTTAATCTCATTACGCTCTTGTGCCTCCAACTCTGGGCGATTTGCGTCTTTATAGGCAGTCGCGCTGTCATTGCGCTGTTTGATCATCTTGGCAAGCAACCCAAGAATATCATCGTCTGACACACCGTCCATATTACCTTCGGATCGTGCGGCAATATCACGATCCTTGATCGCAGCGTTTATCAACCGCAGGGTCGATAGACGTAACTTGTCTTTTTCACGCATGGCCGTTTTCACAGCAGAATTGATCACTTCGCGCATTGGTCGATGGCTCCTTTGCCAGTTTTTTCCTGTCGGAACGCGTACAATACCCTTTGCAACATTGACACTCAATAAGATTTCGTGCGCCCAAGCCCTTGTTTTAAAAGGGTTCAGAATAATACCTATGCCTCGAAAGGGGCGAACAGGCGCGTTTCAACCAACCAATACTTGATCTACCTAAGCGCGTTTTCTTGTCTGATCAAATCATGTCTTCCCTCGGTTGAAAGCCATTTCTAATGATCAGCGACCGTTCTTAGCACACCAACCCTCGAGCTTCAAAATATAACAATAAATCCTTGCTGATGGTCCGCATGTGCTTGACCGATTACGCCCAAGCACGTATTCACCGATAAGTTTGCCAAAAGGAGAGCGCGCCATGGATGCTTCATCGATTTTCAACAAAACTGATGCAAAACCTACGGCTTGCATAGTTCTGGCGGACGGCACCATATTCTACGGTCACGGGTTTGGCGCAACTGGTACAATCGAGGCAGAGTTGTGTTTCAACACTGCCATGACTGGATACCAAGAAATCATGACCGATCCGTCTTACGCGGGTCAAGCAATCACATTTACCTTCCCCCATATTGGCAACACGGGCATCACGTCCGAAGACGATGAAACCGCAGACCCTGTCGCGCGTGCGATGGTTGTCAAATGGGACCCAACCGAACCGTCGAATTGGCGCGCGCAGGACAATCTACCAAATTGGCTGGCGAAACGGGGCCGCATTGGCGTTGGCGGCATTGATACACGCCGCCTAACGCGTGCCATTACACATCAAGGTGCGCCGCATGTTGCAATCTCTCATGATCCCAACGGTGATTTTGACATTCCTGCTCTGTTGGAAAAGGCCCGTAATTTTGTCGGTCTAGAAGGTTTGGATTTGGCCAAAGAAGTAACCTGTGCGCAAAGTTATCAATGGAACGAACAACGTTGGGCGTGGCCAGAAGGCTACACGCCCCGCACAACGCCAGGCAAAAAAGTCGTTGCAATCGACTATGGCGCTAAGCGAAACATCCTACGTTGTCTGGCCTCCGCTGGATGCGACGTAACAGTTTTGCCAGCGACCGCGACCGCAGAAGAGGTGCTTGCCCACAATCCTGCAGGGCTATTTCTGTCTAATGGACCAGGCGACCCAGTCGCGACTGGCGAATATGCAGTGCCAATGATCCAAGAGGTGTTAGAGAAATCGGACATTCCTGTTTTCGGTATCTGTTTAGGCCATCAAATGTTGGCCTTGGCACTGGGGGCCAAGACCGTAAAAATGAGCCACGGACATCATGGCGCAAACCATCCTGTGAAAGAACATACCACTGGCAAGGTCGAGATTACGTCGATGAACCATGGGTTTGCTGTCGACAGCCAATCCCTACCCGACGGCGTAATCGAAACCCACATTTCTTTGTTCGACGGATCGAATTGCGGCATCGCGATGCACGACCGGCCGGTTTTTTCAGTACAGCATCATCCAGAGGCGTCACCAGGTCCGCAAGACAGCTTTTATCTATTCGAACGCTTTGCCGCTTCGCTGTAAACTAAAAGTTTAGACAAATTTAAGCCTTCTGGTTCAGGCTTGTGTGACTCTCAGTTACGCAGGTGCAGCTTCGTCCAAGTTTTCCATCATAAGCACAACCAAGCGACCTAGATCAAAACGATCTGGTCGGCCCTTGCGCACGGGCGATCATTTGGTGCAATCAGGTGCCCTGTCGCCAGATGATCTGTTTCGCGGGTTGGCGTTGCAACGCCACGAGGATGCAAAATTAGGTGAAATATTACGTGCGTTAGACCTTGTCTCAAGGAAGGAATTACAATGCGCACTTAGCGCGCAAAGTGGATTGGCATGGATCGACCTGCGGACATTAACTGCCGCATCAATTTTGTTGAATATTTGCGCACCAGAGGTTTATTTAACCCATTCTTTCGTGCCAATCAGTAACGATGGTTCCATCGTGACCGTCGCGTTGGCCGACCCGAACAAGCAAAGCTATGTGTCTGACATCCTTGCAAAACAGTCCTTAACTGCACATTTTGTGCTCGCCGACAAAGATCAGATACATGCAGCAGTGGCGCGCGCCCACAAAACTCACTTGGTCAATAATTCGGTTCAGGTTCGCCCATCGCAGTCCAGTTGCCGGGCAATATTATCATTCAAAAGCCGTGTGATCTTCTCTTTATTGGCGTTCGTTTTACTGTGCCTTCTAGTTACCACAGGATGGTTTTACACTGGTCTTTTTCTTTGGATCGCAGCAACTTTGATAGCAAACACTGCCCTAAAAGCAGTGTGTGTCATGGCCTCGCTCTGGCCCAAACCCAAAACCGCTGAGCGGTTGAAAGCGCGGCAATCACTACCAAAAGTTAGCATTCTTATTCCATTGTTAAACGAAGTTTCGATTCTCGAACGGCTAATAAAGCGTATGGAGGTCATCAATTACCCTTCGGAATTGCTCGACATAAAGCTGGTGATCGAAGCCTCTGACACAGCAACGCTAACCCATATTAATCAGTCGAATCTACCAAGCTGGATAACACCGTTGGTCGTGCCAAACGGGGAAATTCAAACCAAACCTCGTGCCATGAATTACGCGTTAGACTTTTGTGCAGGGTCGGTCATTGGCATTTTCGATGCAGAAGATGCGCCAGAGGCGGATCAAGTCTACAAGGCCGTGCGACATCTACAGGCAGGTGACGATAAATTGGCCTGCGTTCAGTCCATTCTGGACTACTATAATTCTGGTACAAATTGGTTATCACGTTGTTTCACAATTGAATATGCAATCTTGTTTCGCGTTATACTACCTGGTCTTCAGGCCTTGTCATTGCCAATTCCTCTTGGCGGTACGTCCGTTTATTTCAAGCGCGACGCACTAGAGTCTTTGGGACGTTGGGACGCACATAATGTTACCGAAGATGCAGATCTTGGCATATTGCTGTACCGTAAAGGGTATCGGTGCGAGATGCTAGAATCCACCACATATGAAGAAGCGAACTTCCGTTTGGTGCCATGGATCAAACAACGGTCACGTTGGTTAAAGGGGTTTGTCATAACGTGGTTGACGCATATAAAAAACCCAATCCAATTGTACCGCGATGTAGGGCTGCCTGCCTTTATTGCATTCAACATCATGTTTTTTGGCGCCGTTTCTGCCTATTTGGCCGCCCCCATCGTTTTGCCCCTATGGCTCATCAGCTTTGGGATCACCTTGCCAATATACGCTCAAATTCCACCGTCGATTTTGCACACAGCAGTGTACGGATTTATAGCGACCGAAGTGTTTCTATTCTGCTTGGCAATCATAGCTATAAGACAACCGCATTTGCGCGGACATTGGCCATCAACGTTGACCCTATTTCTATATTGGCCAATCGGGGCATTCGCAGCCTATAAAGCGGTGTTCGAATTGATATTCGCGCCCAGCTATTGGGACAAAACCAGCCACGGAATAAACGATCAGAACTTTGATAAATCAATTCAAAATTTAACCAAGTCGACACTAAACATTCACAAAGATTTCAAATCATTGCAGTGAAAAATCTAATCTTCATCAAATTGGCCAGCATCCAGTTTTAAGCGCGTCTCAAATGCGAAAGAAAGGTGCGTCTTCACTGCCAAGCGTGCCGCCTCGCCGTCGCCTGCTTCGATTGCTTGAACGATTGCAAAATGTTCGTCCAGTGAAACTGGGCCACGACCATCAACGGCCAGCGTTGTACTTGCCAGCAATGCCATTGCGCGGTGCACCTGTGCTAACTGTTT
This sequence comes from uncultured Amylibacter sp., assembly GCA_937944065.1. Classification (GTDB taxonomy): domain Bacteria; phylum Pseudomonadota; class Alphaproteobacteria; order Rhodobacterales; family Rhodobacteraceae; genus Amylibacter. Next base: position 9,209 of record CALDZS010000339.1, read on the forward strand.
GTGCAAAAACCGATTGTGAGAGGCGAGATGCAACTGACGGTGAAACCGCCTATTCGCACGCGACAGTAGATCTGGATCATCAACGATTTTCCGATCTTGATCTATCATGTCGTAAAGCACCCGGATTTCTTCTGGTGCTGCATGCTGTGCTGCCAAAAAGGCTGCCAAACCTTCTAGTTCCGCACGCACGGTATATAACTCGCCTAATTGTGTGTGGCTCAACGACGCCACAATCAACGAACGGCCATCACGCGTCAGAAACGATTCCAACTCTAGGCGTTGCAACGCTTCGCGTACGGGCGTCCGAGATACCCCAAACCGCTCGGCCAGATCACTTTCAACTAATCGATCGCCCGGGCCATAGTCGCCGTGATCAATTGCCTTGATGATAAGGTCATATGCATCTGTTTGTTCTTTTCGATCCATCGGTTTCCCTAACGCCTTTTCCTAAAGATGTCATCCACGCCTGCAAACTCTATCAGGTCATAGCCTTTTTTGCGCATAAACTGCGGTAGGTCAGAACTTTGATTGTTATTCTCAATCGTCCAAATATCCACATCAAATGCATCGAAATCAAAATTTTGTAGAATCCCCATTTCACCACCTTCAACATCCACAGACACAAAATCAATCTGATAGAGCTTATGTGTCTTTAGCAAATCCCCTAACAACACATGCTCCAACTTGTGCGTCGTCTCGGCATGCCGCGGGTGCGCACGTACTTGATCCAATGTGGCTGGTTCGTAACTATCAATAAACCCACTCATTTGGGTGTAGCCCTGCGTGATCTCCAAAAACTCGGACGCACCTTTGGTTCCTGCCACTGCAGCACCAATGCAAGGGCATCGACGACATGTTTTGGCTGTTCGCAATTGTGTGGGTGAAGGTTCGATCAATATACCGTTCCACCCTCTGAACATTTCAAAGAACAGCGAGTTAGATCCTTTGACGCCATTGTAGCCTCCGACATCGACAAACACTCCACCAGTTTTTTGGCCCAGCACACGATCCACAATACGATCCTGTCCCGCTTGGGAAAAATATGGCACAGAGCGATCAAAATGCGTTTCGATCTCGTACAAGGCTTTGTTCAAAACACCGCGCCTGCGCCCCTGTTCTTGGGCAAGTTCGCGGGTTACATCAACCGCGGCTTCACGTAGTTTTTGTGATACTTGCGCGACATTTTGCAGTGGATTTGTCATGCGCGCGCCTTTATCAGCCAAGCCGACGCATCAAACATTAACACACCATCAACCACGAAATCGCCCAATTGCGCTGTCAGCGCTTCTCGTACCTTTGCACGTGTTTCACGCGGCACTCCCTTTAAACAACTTGCCAACCGCCCGATTGTCATCACGAACGCAACGCCATTTTTCAACCCGTCATCTGAGCCCCCCATGGCACATGGAACCTGACGGTC
>CALDZS010000340.1 GCA_937944065.1 uncultured Amylibacter sp.
TGTATCACTCAGATAACAAGCTGCAATTTGTCACTGATTGCCCCATCATCGGCGAGATAGTACACCTTTTGCGCATGTTTTTCACGTTCACTATCCAAGTTCCTCAGTAGGCGTGGAGGACTCAAAAGGTTGTAAACGAGCAGATCGAAAGTCAGTCAATTGAGAATGAAGAAGTTTTGGATGGTGACTTGAGTTTTTTAGATAATAATCAGTTTTTCGAAGAATGGTGGGAACCAATTTGCCCGAAAAAACGCTCCAAATCATAACAAACTCACTATGATATTTTGATTTGGGCGTTAAACAAATCTAACTGCTCCCCCACTCACTTCACTTTCCACAACAAAAAAAGAAACTTCATTAAGCCTTCATGGTGAACTGCAAGCCGTATTGACTGAAAGGGTGCGCTTGGCATAGCCAGTCGTGCGCACTCAAAGCGAATTCGATTTCAACCATGAACATTTTTCTCTTTGACCATTGCCACCATAGATGTAGCATTCTCTGACAGACTCGCTGCAATGTCTACTTGACCAATTGCTATAACTGACAACTCACCATGTTTCGGTGAACAGGAGGAATTATGAAAAAAACATTATTTGGCATGCTTGCCGCAACCAGCACAATACTGACCCCAATTGCCGCTATGGCAGAAACCGAAGTGCAATTTTGGCACGCATTCACTGGTCGTCTGGGCGAATTGGTAAAAGCTCAAGTCGAAGATTTCAATGCGAGCCAAAGTGATTTCGTTGTTGTTGAAAGCCACAAAGGTAACTATTCGGAAACGCTCAATGCTGGGATCGCTGCGTTCCGCGCCAATGAACAGCCTCATATCTTGATGGTATTTGAGGTTGGTACAGCGACAATGATGGCAGCTGGTGGCGCGATTAAACCCGTTCATGAAGTTATGGCCGAAAGCGGCGCGAAGTTTGACCCGAATGCATACATTGGGGCAGTGAAGGGTTATTACACGTCGACTGAAGGTCAAATGCTGTCATTACCGTTTAATGCTTCCACACCTGTGCTTTGGGTGAACCGAGATGCTATGACTGCTGCAGGCGTTGACCCCGATACTGATCTTTCTACGTGGCAAAATGTGGGTGCGACCCTTGATAAATTAAAGGCTGGCGGCGAAGAGTGTCCGCTGGTGACAGCGTGGCAGAGCTGGGTTCACCTAGAGAATTTCTCGGCCTATCATGATGTGCCATTCGCGACCAAAGATAATGGGTTCGCAGGGTTGGACACAGAGTTGTCTTTGAACGGCGAAGCGCAAGTTGCACATCTAACGGCCATGGGTCAGTGGGCAAAAGATGGCAAGTTTATCTATACTGGACGACGTAACGAAGGCGGCGCCAACTTCCGCGCTGGCGATTGTGCTTTGTTCACCGAGAGTTCTGCGGGTTACGCGGGCATCAGCTCCGAAGCCAAGTTTGATTTTGATGTGCGTCCATTGCCATATTGGGAAGGCGTGGGAAATGCACCGCAAAATACAATCATTGGGGGCGCATCGCTTTGGGTCATGTCTGGACACGAGGCCGAAGAATATAAAGGTGCGGGTGAATTCCTTAGCTTCTTATCTTCGTCCGATGTTCAAGCTGCTTGGCATCAAAACACTGGGTATTTACCGATCACGAGCGAAGCTGGCGACGCGACACGTGCGGCTGGATTCTACGAGGCGAATCCAGGTACGGAGGTCGCTGTTATTCAAATGACCGCGAAAGAACCGACCGCGAATTCGAAAGGATTGCGCCTTGGATCATTCGACCAAATCCGTGGCATCATCGACGAAGAGCTAGAGGCCATCTGGGCGGGCGACAAGACTGCCCAAGCAGCGATGGACAGTGCAAAAGAGCGCGGCGATGCGTTGTTGCGCAGATTTGAATCTGCAAACCGCTAAAGCAGAACACTAATGGCGGGCCCGATCTGGGCCCGTCTTTTTAGCGAGGAAACAAACACATGGAAAAACGGGTCACGTTTCGCGGCTGGCTTTTGCCATTATTGTTGATCGCGCCACAGGTAATCATCTCTGGCATCTTCTTTTTCTATCCTGCGGGTCAGGCGATCTGGCAATCGCTTTTCATCCCTGATCCGTTTGGTCTTTCTTCGCGTTACGTTGGGCTCGAGAATTTCGAATTCTTGTTCAGCGACAAATTCTACCGCGCGACCTTTGGCACGACTGCGGTCTTTTCAATACTTGTAACCCTGTTCTCAATGATCCCTGCGTTATTTTTGGCGGTTATCGCAGACCGACTGATCAAAGGATCAGGCGTATATCGCACGATGTTGATATGGCCCTATGCTGTCGCGCCTGCAGTCGCGGGCGTTCTTTGGCTGTTCATGTTCAACACCCGCGTTGGCGTTGTCTCTTGGTACCTTGGAACGTTGGGCTATGACTGGAACCATGTCCTGAATGGAGGTGAGGCGATGGGGCTTGTCGCCGTTGCTTCTGCCTGGGGGCGCATCAGTTACAACTTTCTGTTCTTCTATGCAGCGCTTCAGTCAGTGCCTCGTTCTGTGATCGAGGCAGCTGCCATTGATGGTGCGCATTTCTGGCGGCGCTTCTTTACGATTGTCTTGCCGTTATTATCTCCGACCACCTTCTTTCTTTTGGTGGTGAATATAGTTTATTCTTTCTTTGAAACCTTCGGTGTTATCCACACGATCACATCAGGCGGACCACAACAATCGACAACTATCCTTGTTTACAAAGTCTTTTCTGACGGGTTTGTTGGCCAAGACCTAGGCTCATCTTCTGCTCAATCAGTTATACTGTTGATCGTTGTTGGACTGCTGACGGTGATCCAGTTCAAATTCATCGAAAAGCGAGTGCATTACTGATGGCTAATGAACTTCAAGGCATGGTTGAAAAACGCGGCGCTGGTCTATGGTTAACGCACGTGTTTATGATCATTGGCATTTTGGTAATCTTCTTCCCGATCTGGTTGGCCTTTGTTGCGTCAACGGTTACGCAGGCAGAAATCGTCAGCCCGCCCATGCCATTGGTGCCTGGGGATCAATTCTGGGAAAACTACTCGGCCGCATTGTTTTCAGGTGTCAACGTTCCTGTATCAACCATGCTGTTCAACAGCTTGATAATGGCGATGGGAATTGCCATCGGCAAAATCGCCATCTCACTATTGTCGGCATTCGCGATCGTGTATTTCCGCTTCCCGTGCCGAACGATGTTCTTTTGGATGATTTTCCTCACACTGATGCTTCCCGTCGAAGTCCGCATCGTACCCACCTATGAAGTGGTCGCAGGCTTTGGCATGTTGAACAGCTATGGCGGTTTGATCTTTCCACTGATCGCGTCGGCAACCGCAACATTCTTGTTCAGACAATTTTTCCTAACCATCCCAGATGAACTGGCCGAGGCGGCTCGTGTAGACGGCGCACGTCCTATGCGGTTCTTTTGGGATATCGTTATCCCGATGAGCCGCACCAATATCGCCGCACTGTTTGTGATCCTATTCATCTACGGATGGAACCAATACCTTTGGCCCCTACTGATAACCACCGACCCAGAGATGAATACAATCGTCATGGGTATCAAACAAATGTTCCCATCTGGTGACGATGTCGCCGATTGGCCCGTGATCATGGCCACCTCGATCCTTGCGATGATCCCTCCTGTAATTGTCGTTGTCAGCATGCAAAAGCTGTTTATCCGCGGCCTTGTCGATAGTGAGAAATAGAGTATGGCAACTGTTACACTAAAGAATATCAAGAAAAGCTTTGGCGCCACTGATGTCATCCATGGCATAGATGCGCACATCGCGGATGGAGAATTCATCGTTATCGTCGGCCCATCCGGTTGCGGTAAATCCACCTTGTTGCGCATGGTTGCAGGATTGGAAACCGTGACATCAGGTGAAGTCCTGATTGGTGATGAAGTGGCTAACGAGAAAGAGCCGATGGACCGCGATATCGCCATGGTTTTTCAAAACTACGCGCTCTATCCACATATGTCTGTGCGTCAGAATATGGGCTACGGCCTAAAGATTGCGAAACTGCCAAAGGACGAAATAGATACAAAGGTCGTCGAAGTCGCAAAGCTGTTGCAACTTGAACCCCTGTTGGATCGTAAACCCAAGCAGCTATCAGGTGGTCAACGTCAACGCGTCGCAATGGGTCGTGCAATCGTGCGCGAACCAGCAGTCTTTCTATTCGACGAACCTCTTTCAAATCTGGATGCAAAGCTACGCGTACAAATGCGGTTGGAAATACGCGAACTACAGGCCAGGCTGGGGATAACGTCGCTTTATGTGACCCATGACCAAGTCGAAGCAATGACTATGGCCGATAGAATGATTGTGATGAACGGGGGTGTTGCAGAACAGATCGGCACGCCGCTAGAAGTTTATGAAACGCCGCGAACACTGTTCGCTGCCCAATTTATTGGCAGTCCTGCGATGAACGTGATTGATGCGCAGGTTAGAGGCAACACTGT
>CALDZS010000341.1 GCA_937944065.1 uncultured Amylibacter sp.
GTCGGAAACGGGATTGCGTATCATTCTAATGGGTGCGAGTGTCCCCGACAGTGAAATCAACTTACATAGGTGAAGCTATGCTAGACAAGCGCCAATTCTATATCGACGGTAAATGGGTTAACCCCGCCAAGCCCAATGACATGGACGTCATCAACCCAGCAACTGAAGAGGCCTGTGCAGTTATCAGCCTTGGCGGTCAAGCTGACACCGATGCCGCCGTCGCAGCCGCGCGTCGTGCGTTCAAAACATGGAGCGTTTCATCCCGCGAAGAGCGCCTGAAAGTCATGCGCGCCATCAGCGAAGAATACAATCGCCGCGTCGACGATATGGCCGCTGCGATCAGCCTAGAAATGGGCGCACCAATTGACATGTCTTCAGTCCAGCAAGTGGGCTGTGGCACGATGCATATCCCCAACTTCATCAAAGTTTTGGAGAAATTCGAGTTTGAAGAAGAACTGGACGGGTATCCGAACGAACGTATCTTGAAAGAAGCCATAGGGGTGGTCGGTTTGATCACGCCATGGAACTGGCCAATGAACCAGATCGCATTGAAAGTCATGCCCGCGATCGCAGCTGGCTGTACTATCGTTCTGAAACCATCAGAAATCGCACCCTTGTCTGGGTCCTTGTTCGCAGAGATTTGTCATGATGCAGGCGTGCCTGCAGGCGTTTTGAACATGATCCACGGCGACGGCCCAGGTGTGGGTAGCCAAATGTCATCACACGAAGACATTGACATGATTTCTTTCACAGGCTCGACCCGCGCTGGGCAATTGATCACCAAAGCAGCAGCAGACACCGTGAAACGTGTAACGCTGGAACTGGGTGGCAAAGGTGCCAACGTTGTTTATGCTGACGCGGACGAAAACGCTGTAAAACGCGGCACGCTGCACGTATTCAACAATTCGGGTCAGTCGTGTAACGCGCCGACACGTATGTTGGTCGAACGTTCGATCTATGACCAAGCTGTCGAAACAGCGGCCGAAACGGCGAACAATGTCAAAGTCGACGATCCGTCAAAACCAGGTGGCCATATGGGCTCTATGGTTTCAGAGATGCAGTACGACAAAGTACAAGAACTGATCGAGGTGGGCATCAAAGAAGGTGCGCGCTTGGTTGCAGGCGGTTTAGGTCGCCCAGATGGGCTGAACAAAGGTTTCTTCGTGCGTCCAACAGTGTTCGCCGACGTTGATAACTCCATGCGCATCGCCCAAGAGGAAATCTTTGGCCCAGTATTGTGTATGATCCCGTTCGAAGATGAAGCACAAGCCATTGAAATTGCCAATGACACGCCATACGGTTTGACCAACTACGTCCAAACTCAAGATGGCGACAAAGCGCGCCGTACAGCACGCGCGCTGCGCTCTGGTATGGTGCGGATCAATGGCGACGGCGGCAAGGCACCCTCGCCATTTGGCGGCTATAAACAGTCTGGCAACGGTCGCGAAGGCGGCAAGTGGGGTATCGAAGATTATCTAGAGATCAAACACGTCACCAGCTGGAACACTTGATCTCAACATAGGTTAACAGCATAATGGGACTGTCTCGGGGGCGATGCTTCGCCTTTGGGACAGTCTTTTTTTTAGGAGTATATACATGTCGATTAAAACCCTTGGGGCCGCGGCCCTTCTACTGACCCTGCCCGCGATGGCGCAAGCAAAATGCGGCGGAAGTTTCAGCAGTTGGGTGAATGGCGTAAAAGCCGAGGCGGTCAAAAAAGGCCATTCGAAATCCGATGTGAACAAATTTTTCGCCTCAGTGAAACAAGACAAAAAGGTACTGGCCGCGGATCGGTCACAAGCCGCGTTTCGCCTGAGCTTCAGCCAGTTCGCTGGTCGCGTCATCAGCAGTAATCGCATGAAAACGGGTGCGGCAAAGCGCAAACAATATGCCAGTTCTTTTAAGCGCGCGCAGGCAAACTATGGCCTGCCAGCCCCCGTACTTTTGGCCTTCTGGGCAATGGAAACCGATTTCGGTGCAAATCAAGGTAACTTTAACACGCTGAATGCATTGGCCACTTTGGCGCATGATTGCCGCCGCCCAAATCTTTTCCGCCCACAAATATTTGCCACCATTGATCTTTGGAAAAAAGGTACATTCAGCCCAACAGCATCCAAAGGTGCATGGGCGGGTGAAATCGGCATGGTCCAAATGTTGCCCGAGGATGTACTGAACCGCGGTGTTGATGGCAACGGCGACGGCAAAGTAGATTTAGTCAACTCTGCTCCTGATGCGATCCTGACGGCCGCCAAAGTGTTACAAGCACATGGCTGGAAATCTGGTCAACCATGGATGGTCGAAGTGACCGTGCCATCAAAAATGAACTGGGCGAAAACCGGTTTGAACAGACCGCAATCCGTCGCCTCTTGGACAAAACAAGGTGTGAAGGCGCGCGGCAAAATGCCATCGTCGAAATACCAAGCCAGCTTGCTGCTTCCCGAGGGACGCAAAGGGCCAGCGTTTCTGGTTTTCCCGAATTTTGACGTCTATTTCAAATGGAACAAAAGCTTGGTCAACGTGACCACTGCAGGATATTTCGCAACGCGTCTCGCTGGTGCGCCGCCCTTCCGCAAAGGTACACCTGACAAGGCACTTAGCACCAAACAGATGGTGTCCTTGCAGCAAAAGCTAAAGAAGCGGGGGCATGACGTCGGTAAAGTCGACGGCATTTTGGGCGCGAAATCACGCATTGCCGTTCAAAAAGAACAGACCCGTCTGGGTTTGCCAGCAGACGCTTGGCCAACCGCAGCACTTTTATCCAAACTCTAACCTTGAAAGGAAAGTCGATGCCAAACTTTGTACTAGCCTACCACGGAAAACCAAATATAGAGACCAAGGAAGACGGTCAGAAACTGATGGCCGATTGGCGCGCATGGATGCAAGGACTAGGCGATGCCGTCGTCGATCCTGGCAAGCCTGTTGGCATGTCGAAAACCATTCTGACGGACGGTACAGTTGCAGACAATGGCGGATCGAACCCTTTGATGGGGTTCACTGTGATCCAAGCTGATACTATTGAAGCCGCTATCGAATTGGCAAAACCGTGTCCGCATGTCACTTGCGGTGGCTCGATCGAGGTTGCCGAAGCGATGGATATGGAAATGTAATCTTAAAGTTGCCGCGCTTTAGGGCGCGGTGCTTAAGGCCTAGTCAATCATCTCTTCTGCGGCTTGCAGGTCCACTGATACCAGTTGGCTGACACCTTGTTCAGCCATCGTCACACCAAACAAGCGATCCATCCGCGCCATAGTCACCGCATGGTGCGTAATGATCATGAAACGCGTATTCGTCCGCTCTGTCATCTCGTCTAGCAAGTCACAGAAACGTCCGACATTGGCGTCATCCAAAGGTGCATCAACCTCGTCCAGTACACAGATTGGTGCAGGATTGGCCAAGAACACGGCAAAGATCAGTGCCATCGCGGTAAGTGTTTGTTCTCCACCTGAAAGCAATGACAAGGTCGATAGTTTCTTGCCTGGCGGTTGGCACATTATCTCTAGCCCAGCTTCCAGCGGATCGTCGCTTTCAACCAGCACCAAACTCGCCTCGCCTCCGCCGAACAGCGATTTGAACAAGGTTCCGAAATTCTTATTCACCTCGTCAAAAGCCGCCAACAAGCGTTCACGCCCCTCTTTGTTTAGGCTTGCAATACCAGAACGCAATTTGCCAATCGCCTGTTCCAAATCGTCTTTTTCATTGGCCAGCATGTCGCGTTCTTCGCTGACTTCTTTGGCATCCTCTTCTGCGCGCAGATTTACGGCACCCAAGCTGTCGCGTTGACGGCGCAACCGCGCCACGTCTGCCTCGATCCGGTCGGCTGGTGGCATCTTGTCGGGATCTGCTTCCAGTGTTTCCAACAATGCTTCTGGCTCCAATTCCAGATCCTCGCGGATACGATCAGCCGCCGCGCCCACTTGCGCTTCTGCCGCTTCAGCTACGGCATCGGCACGACCGCGCGCTTCGCGAGCCTCCGAGGCACGGCGTTCGGCGTCCCGCTCTTCTTGCTCGGCTGTGCGCAAAGTCGTCTCGCCTATCGCCAAGGCATCGGATGCAATCTTTAAACGCCCTTCAGCATCAGCAATTCCTGATGCCAACTGATCACGCTTTGCCTTGATTTCTTCGGGTGCCTGCGTTGCCAATTTCAACTCAGCCTCTGACGCAGTTTTGCGTGTCGCCAATTCGCCAATGCGATCTTCAGCGGTTGATAGGCGATGTCGCCAACCAGACACTTCTTGGGTGATTTCTTGACGACGCTTGGTGCGCGCTTCGCCTTCGCGACGCAGATCATCGAACATCGTGCGTTTTGTCAGCATTGTCATACGCGCAGCTTCAACGGCGATCTTTGTCTGCTCAACGCTATCCCGTGCAGTGTCAAGATCGTCCAGCCCTTTGATGCCTTGGTCCGCTTCCTTGACAGAAACGCGCGCTGCGATGGTTTCTTCTTCTAGTCGCGCTTGCGCCAGTCGCAAATTTTCTACTTTGCCTGACAACATGTCGCGATCAGCCTCGGCGCGTGACATCTGCCGATTGGCCAAGGTCGCCGCCTCATCCGCCTGCTTGCGTGCAATACGCGCTGCCTGATCAGCAGCGATCAAGGATTGCAGGCTTTCATGTGCTTGATCAAACGCGCGGCGCGCTGCATCCGCACGCTGGCTGGCAGTTGTGTTTGCCACCTTCAATTCTTCTAACCGATTAACCTGTTGCAGACGTAATGCTGACGCTGATGGCGCGTCTTCGGCACCAGCGCGGAACCCATCCCAGCGCCACAAATCACCCTCGACCGACACCAAACGCTGACCAGGTGTAAGGGCCGCCTGCAAGCGCGATCCATCTTGGCGTGCGACCAACCCAATCTGGCTTAGGCGTCGCGACAGCACATCAGGCGCATCAACATACTCTGCCAAGGCCTGCGCACCGTCGGGCAAGCCTGCATTGCCTGTATAGTTTGGCATCTGTGCCCAGCCTGACAGTCCATCCGCACCAATCATCGGTGCTTTTAAATCGTCGGCCAAAGCGGCACCCAATGCCGCCTCGTATCCTTTACGTGCCCGTACTGTATCGATCACTTGATCGCCGTCTGACTTGTCGCGTGCAATCACGCGTTCCAAGGCGGAAACTTCCGCATTCAACGCGTTCGCTTCGCCTTCGGCCTCGCTCAATGCGCCACGTTTTTCGCTGTCCAACGACTGCGCGTTCGTTCGATCTTGCTCGATGCGAAGCAACTCAGCATCGGCCTTCGTCGCAGCGTCTTGTGCAGCAGCCCCCGTTTCAGTGGCCTCTACCAACCGAGCTTCGGCTGCGACCAAATCGGCCTCTACGCCGCCAACGGAATTCGCTGCAGACTCTGATTGTTCTTGTCGCTTGTCCAACAGATCAGTCGCGTCTTTTAGCAATCGATGCGCTGATTGATGCCGCGCTGCCAGGCGCGCCACATCTTCGGTCAGTTTGTCCAAGCGGCTTTCTTGATCTTGCATCACTGTTGCTGCGTCGCGCGCGGCAGCATTGGCCGTCTCAATTTTTTCGTCTTGACCAACCGAGGCTTTGGTAATCTGGTCTTGTTCCCAGTCCAAACGCTTGATGGTTTCTTCAGCGTCTTTGTTCAAACCCTGCTCGCGTTCGATATCCGCGCCCAGTTGATTGATCCGCCGTTCAAGTGTCTCGATCTGCTCGCGGGCACGCGCCTCTCGGTCGGCTAGGGTGTCACGCTCAACAGCCAAACGTTGCACGACCGCGTTTGCGATCGCAGCTTCTTCACGCAATGGCGGAACCTTATTCTCTGCTTCATTTCGCACGTTGCCAGATTTGGTTGCATGCGTTTGCGCCTCTGCCGCGCGTTTGCTCGCTTCGGTCAGATCGTTTGCAGCCCCTTGGCGCGCGGTGTCCGCTTCGCGCCAGCGGCGATACAAAAGCAAACCTTCGGACTGGCGCAGCTCGTTGCCGATTTCACGGTACCGTTTGGCCTGACGCGCCTGACGCGCGAGCGAGCTTAGTTGGCTGTCCAGTTGTTCCACAACATCGTCAACACGTGCTAGGTTCGTCTCGGCACCCTTCAACTTTAACTCGGCCTCGTGACGACGTTTATAAAGGCCAGAAATCCCTGCCGCTTCTTCCAAGATGCGGCGGCGCGACTTGGGTTTGGCATTGATCAATTCTGCTATTTGACCTTGTCGAACCAACGCTGGCGAATGCGCACCTGTCGATGCATCAGCAAACAGCATTTGCACGTCGCGCGCACGGGTTTCTTTACCATTTGCCTTATAGGCTGACCCCACATCGCGCGTGATACGACGCACAACTTCCAACACATCTTGATCGTTGAAATTGGCGGGTGCCAACCGTTCGGCGTTATCAAGGATCAATGCAACTTCGGCATAATTTCGTGCGGGCCGTTTCGAGGCCCCGTTGAAAATCACGTCTTCCATGCCGCCGCCACGCATGGCGGACGCGCGGTTTTCGCCCATGACCCACCGTAAGGCTTCCAACAAATTCGATTTCCCACAACCGTTCGGCCCGACAACACCTGTCAGTCCGTCAGCGATCACCAGCTCGGTCGGGTCCACAAAACTTTTGAACCCAGTTAATCGTAATTTGCTAAAACGCACTGCGCGCCTGCCTTTATGATTCTATTTGCGACAAAATCCTACCTTGAGGGGGTCTGAGTCAATATAAAACCACTGCATCTAGCCATTTGAGCAGAGTTATCCACAATATATCGATAAAATCGCTGTTTTTCTGCACAAAATCTACCTCAATGCGTTGCGCGTTGCGCAAAGCCGCGAATTAGGTGAGGTCAATCACTTTATAGTTGTGAAATATGGATATCATTCACCCTCTGGGGGTGATGAAAAATTTCACCTGACCAGACTTAACTTCACATTGAAAGGAATGGTTATGTTAAATAAAACAGCTATAGTTATTACCGCTTTTACCTTTTCTGCAAATATTGCAAGTGCAGACATGTTGAGCGATTTTCCTAGCATTCAAAATGACGTCAATAGTTTCATGGGCGAAGAGCTGATCACTATCACGAACGGCTTGTCGGGACAGCCACCGATTATCGACTGTGGGTGTCCCCATCTCTGCGCAATGCTGGGGATGATCGTGAGCGGAAGGATCACTGGCGACAAGGGTATTCAAGAAGGATTGTTCACCGCTCTTGTTACTGATCAAGCCGCAGGCATTAACATGACCATCAAAAATGGTGGAAAATTCGATGCTGATGGTATGCCCATGACGCGGGTTAAGATGAAATATGCCAAGGGTTTTGATGCAAAAGCATTGGCCGGCCTGTCACAAGAAATCGGAAAAATGGTGCTACGATAATCTGAACCCAAGACCACAGTATAAAGCCCGCACCACATAGTGCGGGCTTTATATGTCTGCCGAACGCTAGCCGCGGCTTGATTGACCCTGACTGTGAAATTTGAAATGCTGAAGGTATGACAGCCGACGACAGAGTTTTAAGCGGAATTGGGCTGCGTCTGTTGGCAGTTTTCTTGATGACCGCAATGTCGGCTGTCGTGCATGCCGTCGCTGATCTGGTACCCATTGGTCAAATCATGTTTTGGCGGTCTGCGGTGGCATTAATCCCCATTTGTTTGTTCATGGTATGGCGTGGGGATTTCCCAAATGCATTGAAAACACAGCGCCCAGTGCTGCATATTACTCGCAGCTTTTTGGGTGCGTTTTCTATGGCCATGTCCTTTTTATCGCTCGCATATCTATCCGTCGCGAATGCACAAGCATTGGCGTATCTTGCACCTGTTTTGGTTCTACCATTGGCCGCAATTCTGTTAAATGAACGGTTGTCGAGTAGTATTTTCATCGCGATTTTTCTTGGATTCGCAGGCGTCATTTTCCTTTTGTGGGATGCGCTAACCTTGCCCAAAGAAGGTGCTATTATTGGTGTCATGGCAGGGCTTGCTTATGCACTGACCATGGCCTTTGTTCGGGTTCATACCAAAACTATGACCTTCACAGAACACTCGACCACCATCGCATTTTATTTTGCCATTGTGGCGGCGATGCTTGGCCTTGCTACCCTACCCTTTGGCTGGGTTACATTGAACCTTTCTTTGATCGCTTGGCTGGTGCTGGCTGGGCTGATCGGCGGCGTTGGGCATATCGTTTCAAACGAAGCAATCGCGCGCGCGCCAGTGAGTACATTGGCACCTTTCGAATTCACGGGACTGATATGGGCGTTAGGGTTCGATCTGATACTATTTGCAACAATACCTAGTATCAATGGACTGATCGGAGCCCTGACGATCACGCTCGCTGCTGTGATCGTCACCTTGTTCGTGAAAGAACCATCTGAACGCCCTGCCTAAAGAGTATCAGCCAGTTTCATCGCCAACTTGTTTTGTGTCTCAACCGACCTGCCCAAATCAAATCCAGTCATTTGACCATCCCTCACCACACCGCGTCCTTCGACGAACAGGTCACGTACGCTGAACGGTCCGCACAACACCAACGCCGCGACGGGGTCCCAACTGCCTGCTGCCTCTAATCCAGATACGTCCCAGATCGCCATATCAGCACGCTTGCCAACTTCCAGCGATCCTAAATCAGGACGGTTCAACACCCGCGCTCCGCCCAAGGTCGCAATCTCTAACGCTTCGCGCGCGCTCATCGCATCAGCGCCATTTTGCACCCGCTGCAACAGCATTGTTTGACGTGCTTCCGACAGTAAGTGCCCCGCGTCGTTTGACGCTGATCCATCTACACCTAGGGACACTTTGACACCCGCATCACGCATGGCACGCACGGGTGCTATGCCTGATCCCAACCGGCAGTTTGAACAAGGGCAATGGGCAACGCCTGTTTTGGATCGCGCAAATAAATCAATTTCGACTGCATCCAGCTTCACACAATGGGCGTGCCATACATCGTCACCAGTCCAACCCAAATCTTCAGCATACTGCCCTGGGCGCACACCAAATTTTTCAAGGCTATAAGCGATGTCTTCGACGTTTTCCGCCAGATGCGTGTGTAGCATCACCCCTTTGTCACGCGCCAAAATAGCGGCGTCACGCATCAACTCTCGGCTGACTGAAAAGGGCGAGCATGGGGCGATGCCGACCCGCAACAGCGATCCTTCACTTGCATCGTGAAATTTATCGATCACTCGGATCGCATCGTTCAGAATTGCGGATTCGTCTTCGACCAAGCTGTCAGGTGGTAGCCCGCCATCGCTTTCACCGATGCTCATGGCGCCACGGGTTGGGTGGAAACGCAAGCCAACGGTTTTGGCCGCTTCGATTGTATCGTCCAACCGCGACCCGTTCGGGTATAGATACAGATGATCCGAACTCATGGTACAGCCAGACAATGCCAGCTCCGCCAATCCCACTTGGGCAGAGGTAAACATTTCCTCTGGTCCAAACTTAGACCAGATCGGGTACAGGGTTTGCAACCAACCGAACAGCAGTGCATCTTGCCCTTGGGGTACGGCACGGGTTAGGGTTTGATATAGGTGGTGGTGAGTATTGACCAAGCCTGGTGTCACAACACAACCACTGGCATCCACGATTTCGTCCGCGCCCGTCGGCGTATTGGTACCGACCGCCTCGATCACGCCATCACGGGCGAACAGATCAGCACCCGACAACTCTTGTCGCCCACCATCCATCGTCACAATCCGCAAAGCATTCTTGATCAATAATGTGGTCATACTGTTGCTCCCATAAATCAGGCTGTTAGATATCGCTGACCAATGCCTTCAGATCCGTTTGTGCACGTGCACCGATGTGGCTGATAACATCGGCTGCTAATGTGCACCCGATTTCCGCACAAACCGGCGCATCTTTACCGTTAACAACCCCGTAGAGATAGCCAGCCGCAAATGCATCCCCTGCACCTGTTGCATCAACCAACTTGGTCGGTCTCGCTGCAACCTGAGTGATTGTGCCACCAGTTAAAACATAAGCGCCTTTTTCGCTGGCAGTACAGGCAACCGTATCAGGCCCCGCGCACAGATCGAATGCAGCCTCAACCGTTTCAGTTTCGTACAATGATATCAATTCATGCTCATTGCAGAACAACAGATCGACATGGTTCGCGACCAAATCTTTGAATGCTTCACGATGACGGTCGACACAAAAAGGATCAGACAGGCTGAGCGAGACTTTGCCCCCTGCCGCTTTGACCAGTTCCACCGCCTTGATGAACGCGGATTTGTTGCGATCGCGGTCAAACAAATACCCTTCTAGGTAAATCCATTGCGTATCCGCCATACGAGCGGGATCAATATGCTCTGGTGCCAAATCAACAGATACACCCAAATAGGTGTTCATTGACCTTTCGCCATCTGGCGTCACAAGGATCATCGAACGCGCAGTTTCAGCCGCGTGAGTGCTTGGCGCGCGGGTTTCGATGAAGTCGACACCGATATCATTCATTCCGTCGGCAAAGATGGCACCCAGTATGTCTTGCTTGACCATCCCGGTAAAGCTGGTCGCAGAACCCAGTTCTGCCAATGCTGCAATCGTATTCGCCGCCGACCCGCCGGAGATTTGAGTGGTTTGCACCATAGCCTCGTACAATTCTACTGCGCGGTCGGTTTCGATCAGTTGCATAATGCCCTTCTCGATACCCATGTCGGACAAAAACTGATCCTCGCAAGACGCAATTACATCAACGATTGCATTGCCGATGCCCAGCACGTCATATTTCTTAGTCATTGGTTTTATCCTCAAATTTACAAAGGTCTTCGATGATGCAATTGGCGCAAACAGGTTTGCGCGCTTTGCAAGTGTAACGGCCATGCAAGATCATCCAGTGATGCGCATGGTGCTGAAATTCTGCGGGAATGTTATCTTCTATCGCGCGTTCAACCGCGACAACGTCTTTGCCTATCGCCACGCCTGAACGATTGCCAAATCGCAGAATGTGGGTGTCGACGGCTTGGGTTGGTTGCTTGAACCACATATTCAAAACCACGTTTGCGGTTTTACGCCCGACACCAGGCAAACTTTCGAGCGCTGCGCGTGACGAGGGGACAATACTGTCATAGTCATCAACTAAAATCTGACTAAGTTTCATGACATTTTTGGCTTTCTGACGAAACAGGCCGATGGTCTTAATATGGTCAGTCACGCCTTCGATACCCAAGGCCAACATCTTTTCCGGCGTATCTGCAATCTTGAATAGGGCAGCTGTCGCCTTGTTCACACCCACATCGGTCGCCTGCGCTGATAAGGCCACAGCAACCACCAGCGTATAGGCGTTGGTATGATCCAGTTCACCCTTGGGTTCTGGTTCATGGTCGCGAAACCGCGTAAAGATCTGTTTGATCTCGTGATATCCCAATTGCTTTGGCATGGGTTCGATTCTGACATGATGACGCGCATTTGCCAAGTTACAAAACCAGCATGTTTCGGGTGGCAATTGCGGCTTACTTGCGCCAATTTAATTCCATGACACATGATCCATACCATTACCAAGTTATCGCACGCGCGTTGTCGTATATCGAAGACACAGCAACCGATCATCCCAGCCTTGATGACATCGCCAGTGCCGTTGGTCTGTCGCCTGCGCATTTCCAGCGCGTATTCACACAATGGGTCGGCGTAAGCCCTAAAAAGTACCAACAGTATTTGACGTTAGATCACGCCAAGACCTTGTTGCAGGATCACTTTACGCATCTTGAAACAGCAGCGGAAACAGGACTGTCTGGAACCAGCCGCCTACACGATTTGTTTTTGAATTGGGAGGCGATGACCCCTGGCGACTACGCACGCAAAGGCGACGGGTTGGTGATCAGATGGGGTTGGATCGACAGTCCATTTGGTCGATGCTTAATCATGGCAACAGATCGCGGCATTTGCGGCATGGCGTTTGATGCAGAGATGGGCGCGGACGCCGCGTATGACGATCTGTGTAAACGTTGGCCTTTGGCTATATTTATCGAAGATACAAATGCCATTGAAACATATGCGAGACCCTTGCAGAACATGCGCGGGCAGCTGTCACTGCATCTTATCGGTGCGCCCTTACAAATCAAGGTTTGGCAGGCACTGTTGTCAGTCCCAGAGGGGCAGATCACCACCTATAGCGAGATTGCCAAATATATCGACAACCCAAAGGCAGTGCGCGCGGTCGGTACTGCCGTTGGGCGCAACCCCGTTTCTTGGCTGATACCATGCCACCGCGCCTTGCGAAAATCAGGGGCATTGGGCGGTTACCATTGGGGTCTTCCAGTCAAGCGCGCCCTTCTTGTATGGGAATCCGCACGCCGAGATAGCGAAGAAGTGACTGAAACAGGGCAATTTACCGCCTAACCCTTGGTGCCATCTTGTTGACTGATTTGACCTTTAGGCTTACTTTTAACTAAGCTTTGGAAGGAAATAACATGAAGCATTTCGTAAAAGGTACGGTTATAGCGAGTATTAGCGCATTGGCACTCTCAGCCTGCGCAACAGAAGACGGTAGTCTGGGCGAGAATGCACGCACAGGTGCCATCGCTGGCGCCGTTCTGGGTGGCCTTGTCGGGACCGTTGACGGCGGCAAACCTAAAAACGTTATTGTGGGGGCAACAGTTGGTGCCGCCGTAGGTGCTGGGCTCGGTAACGAGTTGGATCGCCAAGAGGCGGACCTACGTGACCGAATTTCAGGCAGTGGTGCAACCATTGTAAACACTGGTTCAGAGCTCATCGTAACCCTACCAGAGGCAGTGACGTTTGATACGGACAGCACGTTTGTGCGCCCCTCGTCACAATCGCATCTAAGTGCGTTGGCAGAGAATTTACGGTCTTATCCAAATACGCAAGTCGATGTCATTGGTCACACAGACAGCGTGGGGGATGGATCATACAACCAAAATCTGTCCGCGCGTCGCGCAAATGCAGTTTATGACGTTCTAACGCGCAATGGTGTTGAACCGTCACGCATCAGAGCGTTTGGCCGTGGTGAAAACCAACCGATGGCGTCAAATGACACTGATGATGGACGACAACAAAATCGCCGCGTGAATGTGGTAATCACACCGAACGCGTAAATTAGAATAGTTTTTGAATAAGGGGCGCGGCAGATGCTGCGTCCTTTTTTCGTTGTGAATGACCACGATTGGCAATATATTTTTACCAATCGGAGAAACCATGCCCTTTCAGAAAATCCACGCCGACCGTTTGTCAGATGCAGTTGTGAAACAATTCGAACTGTTGATCCTTCGCGGCATCTTGCGCCCTGGCGAGCGATTGCCAGCCGAACGCGAGATGGCAGACCGTATGGGCGTATCACGCCCATCACTGCGTGATGCAATTGCTCAGTTACAAGAGGCGGGCCTGCTGACACCCAAAGCCAGTTCTGGTATATTTGTGGCTGACGTTTTGGGCAGTGCGTTTTCCGACCCGTTAATCGACCTATTCTCGCGCCATGACGAAGCTTTGTTCGATTACCTAACCTTTCGCCGTGACCTTGAAGGTATGGCGGCTGCACGTGCTGCACGCCTCGGGACGGATACAGATTTAAAGGTCATATCGGCAATCTATGATCAGATGAAACAAGCGCATGACGATCGGGATGCAGAAGCCGAGGCAGCGTTGGATGCAAACTTTCACATGTCGATTGTCGAAGCAGCACATAACGTCGTTATGTTGCATATGATGCGATCAATGTTTGGAATGCTGAAAGCAGGTGTATTTTACAATCGCCAAGTTATGTTCAAAACACACACGACGCGGCAATCACTGCTGGCGCAGCACAAAGCGATTTTGGATGCGATCCTGACGCGTGATCCTGATGCGGCGCGCAAGGCGGTCGAAGATCACCTAAGCTTTGTCGAGGCTTGTATGCATGACGACCGTCAAGTTCAACAAAACGAAACGGTCGCCAAAATGCGGTTAGAACATGAAACAGGTCGCGACGTTTAAAGCGCCTCGCGCAGTTCGCCAAAGTGTTTTTCCCAGCCATTGTCCAATGCCATGATCAATCCAAAACCGTCTGCACCTACACCATCAAATCCGCTGTGACGCAGAGTGATCTTAGTGCCGCCCGCCACTTCTTCCAAAGTCCAATCCACAACAGTCTCCAAGTCTGGCGCGGGGGTGATGCTGAACGTGTAAGTCAGGTGTGAATGGGGCGTCATGGTCGTGACTGTTCCCCAGCACATTTTGTCACCGCTGTCGCGCCCGTGCAGGGCATAATCCGCCCCATCAGCCAGCGCCACCTTTGGCGCATGAAACCATTTTGCTAACTTGTCAGGTTCCGTTAGATAGGCCCAAGCCGCCTTCGGGGCTATGGGCAAGAAGAGCGTCTTTACGATGTCATTGTTTGTCATTGGATGTCTCACTTTCAATTAAGTTTTTCAGGGCGTTTAGTTTGTCATCCCAGAACTGATCGTAATAGCGAACCCATTCTGACACGGTTTTGAAACCTTCTGGATTTAGCGAATTAATCCGTTCGCGGCCATTCGCCCGCACACGGATCAAACCGCCTTTCTGCAACAAGTTCATATGTTTTTTTACACCAGCACGGGTCATGTCGAACTGATCGACAACCTGTCCAATGGTCATGTCTTCATGCGCCAGCAGGGACAAGATTTGGACCCGCGTCGGATCACCTAGTGCTTTGAACGTATCAGTGATCTGAACCATGCGCATACTCCATATGAAACCAAAAGGTATCTCTTATATAGAACCAAAAGGTTTCATATGTCAACACAAACCAAGACCGCCAAATGGGTGTGATTAATCACTGCTGCGAAAAACCAGCCGCGCTAGGGTCAAGACTTTCGAGTAGAAAGGTATTGAAATGACTCAAATTAACGCAGTGGAACAAGCCTCTGAGGCAATCAAAGGCATCCCATATGTTGAATTCACCAGCGAACTGATCGATGGGGTGTTCAACACATTAATCGACACCCATACAAAGCAAGTCCAAACATTTATGGAACTGTTTGAAGGTGTATCACAAGGTTTAGAAAGCTATATCAGCAATACGGTTTCCGACATTGACCATGAAGAAACAATCGAGTTTTTGCAAAACATCCCATCCGTAGCCGAGGCTCCGGTCGTAGGCGGCGGCGCATCAGCACCAACAATGCTAGAAGGTGTCGTAGACGGACTGGTGGGTCCATCCGCAAACGCAACGGTTACTGTTGCAACCACAGTCGCCAACGCACTGACAGGAGAGTTGTCAGTACCCAATACCAATCTACCGACAGCTATCTCGGGCGTCACCTCGCCCGTCACAGGCAAGCCAAACGAGACGAAAATCAACGTTCAACCTCTGTTCGACGCAATCGCCCAACGTATTGCCGCAAACCGTTTTGGAGTTTTGGAAAACATGATGCAAATGGGTATGATGCGTTTGGTTGTCGACAGTGGCGAATTAGAAACCAGCATCAAGATCAAGACCTTTGAGCGTCACAAAGATGTGGTCACGGACAAGACCAAAGACAAAGATCGTCTGAAAACGAAGGCTAAAACCAGAACCAAGTCGGGCAAGAAGTTCCGAATGTTTGGCAAATCCAGAACCAAGAACAAAGTCGTTCGCCGTAAGATGCATATTAGCAAACACAGTGAGTTGCACAAGGATGTGTCTGGTTCATCGGTTGGTATCGCGGCACGGGTCAAACTGAACTTCTCGACCGATCATATGTCTTTGGGCGACTAATATGTCCATTGAACAAAGATTGGCAGACTTCATCAATCTTCTGCTGGAAGAGACTTTGACATCAATCCAAACCAACCATGTAGAACAGGCCGAGCGTATGCTGGAACTGTCGCAGATTGCTGAAGGTGATGTCAAAAATCTAGTCTCAGAGATTGGAGAAGACGAGATTGATGCCGCGCTTGATGCAAAATTGTTTGATACCAAAAGCCGCGCCTTGGTGGCGCTGAATTTGGCCCAAGAACGGCAATCAGCGATCAAGCTGATGGTCGATCAGGGGATGCCCAATATGATGGTCACTTCGGGCGAAATTAACGCCAGTGCGGAGTTCGCGATCAGTGATGAAAGTGCAGTTCAAACTGCACAGTTGAAATCTGCGATCGACATCAACGATGACGCAAAGATCAAAGAGGCAATGGAAACAATGGCTGAAGTCGACAAAGAGGCTGCTTTGAAAGATCGCAAAGATGAACGGGGCGCCCCTGACAAAATCCGCACAAACGCGGCTAGCATGTCGATGCGTGTCCTGAACAAAGTGCCTTTGCGTGACAGTCATCGTATTGGCGTTAACGTCAAACCAAACAGCGTAAAAAATGCGTCAGGCAACGCTGATTTTAGCATCAAGCTGAATTTTGCAGTTAATTACGATTGATTTAAAACGAAAAAGCCCCGCAGAAAACCACGGGGCTTTTTAAAATCTACTACCAAACGTTAGTGCAGTTTTGCACCTACATCTTTGATAGCCGCGTCGATCAGACCGCCTGCGTCCTTTGCAGACATGCCTTTTGCGATCACATCGTTTGCTGCTTGTACAGCAACCGTAACAGCCGTGTCGCGTACTTGTTTCACGGCTGATGCTTCGGCAGAAGCGATTTGATCGTCAGCCGCTTGCAAACGACGTTCAATGGACAATTTCAGATCAGCGCGCGCTTGCTCTGCCGCAGCTTTCGCTTCGACTTTGGCATTTGCCACGATTTGATCTGCCTGACCTTGAACTTCTTTTTGCTTGCGTTCGTAGTCAGCTAAAATGCTCTGGGCTTCTTCACGTAGAGAACGTGCTTCGTCCAAGTCAGACTGAATACCAGCGGCGCGATCATCCAAAAGGCCAGCAATTTTGCCGGGGACCTTTAGATATAACAGAACGCCGATGAACAGCAGAAATGCGATCAAGACCACAAAGTCCGTGTTGTTCAAGCTAAAGAATGGTCCAGAAGCCGCAGCCACTGGGAACGCCACGACTGATAGGGCAAGTGTCAAAAGAGTTCTCATAACCTTATCCTTTCAGGCGTGCTGTAACAGCCGCTTTGATTGCTTTTGCATCCGCTGCACCTGGCATCATGGATTTCACGATTTCAGCGGCTGTGGTGTTGGCCACATCCTGTACAGATTTCTTTGCATTGTCACGAATAGCGTTAATCGCTTTTTCACCCTCTGCAGAGCGTGCGGCGATTTCAGCATCCGCTTTGGCAATTGCTTTGTCCAAGTCTTTTTGGATGTCTGCCTTTGCCTCGGCAACGATATCATTCGCTGTCGAACGTGCGTCGAGCAATGCTTTGTTATATGCGTCTTCGGCATCAACCGCTTGACGTTTCATTTCTTCGGCTTTGTCTAAATCGCGTTGGATTGCCCCTGAGCGATCAGCCAGAACGCTGGCTATGCGCGGCAATGCCACACGGTTGAGGATGAAATACAACACCACCAACGTAACCAGCAACCAGAAGATCTGATTGGGAAACCATTCGAAATTTAGTTGCGGCATGCCAACGTAATGTTCGCTTGCAGCGCCTGTTGATTCAGATGCCATGTTGCATCCCTCCGTAAGCAGATAGGAACCAAAGCGAGGGGCGTTTAACGTCCCTCGCCGAAATTGATAGGTTCAAGCTTATTGAGCGTACATTAGCAACAAAGCTACTAGGAATGAGAAAATTCCCAAAGCTTCGGCAAACGCGATACCGATGAACATAGTCGCTGTTTGACCAGCGGCGGCTGCCGGGTTGCGCAATGCGCCTGAAAGGTAGTTACCTACAACGTGACCAACACCAACGGCTGCGCCGCCCATGCCTGTACATGCAAGACCAGCACCGATTAGGGCACCCATTTGTACTAGATCGCCTTCTACTGCCATTTGATTTCTCCTATAGATGTTAATGACGTTAAAATTACTCAGACCTTAGTGAACCGGATGCAACGCATCGTTTAGGTACACACAAGTCAGAATGGTGAACACGTATGCCTGAATACAGACAACGAGCATTTCTAGTCCGTAGACTGCCATGATCGCGACGATTGGTGCGATGGCACCAATTCCCAGCGCGCCAGCAAATCCTGCGAACACTTTGATAACTGCGTGGCCAGCCATCATGTTACCCGCAAGACGGATAGAGTGGCTGACAGGGCGCACGAAGTAAGAGATGATTTCGATCAAGGCCAAGATCGGACGCAACACCAATGGTGCAGAGCTGATCCAGAATAATGCAAAGAATTTCGTTCCGTTCTTTACGAAACCCAAGATCGTCACAAAGATGAACACACCCATGGCCATCACAGCTGTAACTGCAATGTGGGATGTTGTTGTGAACGCCGTTGGTAGAAGGCCAAGAATGTTGGCGATCAAGATAAAGATGAACAGTGTAAAGATGTAAGGGAAATACTTCAGGCCTTCTTTGCCCGCAATATCTTCGACCATTTTATGCACGAAACCATACATGACTTCGGCAACTGACTGGCTACGGCTAGGGACGATTGCGCGTCCGCGCGTGCCAACGACCAACAGAACCACAATCGCCAAAACTGTCAGACCCATCCATAGGGTTACGTTTGTCGGTGTGTACCAGTTCACAACATCGCCACCAAACAAAGGTTTGACTACGAATTGATCCATCGGGTGGATGTTAAAACCGTTTCCTGCGTCTTCTGTTGCCACGTCTTTGTTCCTTTTGTTAACGACTATTCGTCGTCGTACATTTTATCTTGTCCAGCTGGCACCTGTGACGGTGGCAACTCTGAATTCTTTTTCTGGATTTCTTCCGCGGTGCGCATCATTGTGCGTATCCCTGCGGCAAACCCAATCATCGTAAACAGGATCAACATCCAAGGTCGCGTTCCAAATAAATGGTCGAACCCAAATCCAATCCCCATCCCCAGCAGCAAACCCACCACCAGTTCTGACACCATCCGCCATCCAGCCTGCGCGGCTTGATAATGGTTTTCCTCGACCGGCTTGGGCGCATCGCGCTCGCGGTATTTGGAAAGCTTCTCTTCCAGCGCATCAAGACGTTTGGGATCGGGGCTGTTTGACATCTGTCTGGCTCCTCTTCTAACGGCTTTTACCACTGGTCAGCATGGTTGCGCGGAAAATAGGTTCTTCGGCGGTCAGAGTCAAACGCTTGTTCTCAACAAAAATTATTTTATAACAATAGGTTAAATATATATCTGAATGGAGAACTCCGCGATTCCTCGCAATTGAACCCAGTCGCCTATTGTTAACCAAATGGTTGATTATCCCACGTCACTTTGATCAATCGGTTGATGACAGATCAAGGTCTTCGATTTAACGTGCCCCCAATCGAAAGGCAAAGCATGGCGAAACCAACTCCACAAGAAGCATCCTTCACTGAAATCACCCCTTTGTGCAAAGCTTTGGGTATGACCGTCACGGACGTTGGGCATGGAACCGCAACTTTTAGCATGCCGTATGACAAGGCATTGATCGGAGATCCTGATACAGGTGTCATCCATGGTGGGCCGGTATCCGCCTTATTGGACAGCGTCAGCGGTCTTGCCGTCATCGTGCATCCAGAAAACAAATCACAAACCGCCACAATAGATCTGCGCATTGATTATATGCGCCCTGCCCCTGCTGGCGAGAACCTGACCGCGCATGCAGAGGTTTATCATACAACCCGAACCGTCGCGTTCACCCGTGCCACCGCGTGGGGGTCTGATCCTGACAAACCCGTGGCACAAGCAACCGGGGCCTTTGTATTTGATAAAAAAGAAGCAACCTCATGAACAAAAACGAACCAATGCAAGACGTCAAGAACCGCCGCGACGGCGTATTGCGCGCTTTTGTGGACAGTGTGCCATTCCACAAATTTATGGGTATTGATTTCGAACGCAAAGGCGACGAACTGACGGCCGTGATGCACTACACCCCAAAACTAATCGGTAACCCGATGGTTGAACGATTGCACGGCGGTGGAACGGCGGCATTTTTGGAAAGTACCGCGATAATCACACTTGCTTGGCGCTCGATCTGGTCTGCGATGGAAGCGGGCGAAGTTGATTTGGCGAAATTGGAAAGCGGTGCGTTGCCCAGCTTGCCGAAAACCATCGACATCACCACAGATTATTTACGCCCCGGCCTGCCGCGCGACGCCTATGCGCGCGCAACCGTTAACCGTGCGGGGCGGCGGTATGCGTCTGTTCATGTGGAAGCGTGGCAAGACAATCGCGAGGTTCTGTTTGCCCAAGCGACTGGGCACTTCTTGATGCCCGATGTACAGAAGAAACCCTAAGCTAATTCAATAAAAACTCGGCCATTCGCGCCAAAGCCTGCTCTATATTCTCTATCGAATTTGCGTAAGACAGTCGAATATACCCTTCGCCTAAAGTACCAAAATCGGGCCCACCTATGGTCGCGACGCCAGCCTGTTCTAGCAAAGCAGAGGCCATAGGCTTTGATTTGTGACCCGTGGCCGAAATATTCGGAAAGGCGTAAAATGCGCCCAGCGGTGTGCGACACGTCACGTTGGGCAACCCATTCAACCCGTCCACGATGACGCGTCTACGCCGATCAAACTCTGCCACCATGTCGGCCACACAATCCTGTGGGCCGTCCAGTGCCGCCAACCCCGCCCATTGCGCTGGCGCGTTGACGCACGACCACGAATTGACTGCCAACTTGCGTACATCATCGATCAGGCTGTCAGGCCAAACCGAATACCCCATGCGCCACCCCGTCATCGCATAAGTCTTTGACCAGCCGTCTAACAAGATTAATTGGTCGCGAATTTCAGGATAGGATAACAGGCTGACATGTTCGAACTCGTCATAGGTCATTTGACCATAAATCTCGTCTGACAAGATCGCGACATTCGGATGTTTTTGCAGCCCCGCGACCAGCTTATCAATCTCTGCTTTGGGGGTAACGCCACCGCATGGGTTTGCGGGCGAGTTGATGATAATCAGGCTGGTTTTATCTGTGATCAAACTAAGTGTTTCATCAGCACTAAAGGCAAAGTCGTTTTCCTCTCGGATCGGGATCGGCACAGGTTTCGCACCGGTAAATTCGATCATAGAGCGGTAAATCGGAAACCCTGGGTCGGGATACAAAATTTCTGCACCAGGCTGTCCGAACATCGTGATTGCAAGATACATGGTCACTTTACCACCGGGTACCACTAAAACGTTGTCAGGGGATACGGTAACATCGAGCCGCCGATCCAAATCACGTGCAATCCCTTCGCGCAGGGGTTCAATGCCGCGGGCGTCTGTGTAGCCATGATGCCCGTCGCGAATGGCTTTGATCGCAGCCTCGGCAATATGCTCGGGCGTGCGAAAATCTGGTTGGCCAATACCAAGGTTGATAATATCGCGTCCCTCGGCCGCCAATGCTTGCGCACGCGCCAAAACAGCAAACGCATTTTCATCGCCGATCTGTGACAGATTATGAATTGTCTTCAGCATCTAAATATCCTTTCGCCAGCTTGCCACTTGGCTTTCAATTTTTTCCAACAGTGATTGTTTGTTCGTATCAGCCAAAAACGAAGCAGTGACTGAATTTTTGGCCAGTTTAATAACATCAGTCTCGTCCAAACCAACAGCCGCAGCCACCTGTTTGTAATTGTCATTGATATAGCCACCAAAATAGGACGGGTCATCGCTGTTCACCGTCGCAACCAAACCAGCATCCAGCGCGCGTTTCACAGGATGCGCCGACAGATCTGGGATGCCCTTTAGACGCAGGTTCGACAAGGGACACATAGTTAACGGCACTTTGTCACGCACCATACGCGCAATCAGTAACGGATCGTCAAAGGCACGGTTGCCATGATCAACACGGCTGACCTTCAGATTATCCAGCGCAGTTTCAACATAGGCGGCAGGCCCCTCCTCACCCGCGTGGGCGACGGCAACAAACCCCTCGGCGCGCGCTTTTGCAAATACGTCCGAGAACAGTTCTGGTGGGCGACCCGCCTCTGAACTGTCTAGCCCAACTGCATAAATTGTATCTTTGTGTTTACACGCACAATCCAGCGCCTCAAACGCTGCGTCTTGGGTCAGATGGCGCAGAAAACACATGATCAGCTTCGACGTCATATCCATCTGGCGACCAGCCTCTTCCAACGCCGATGCGATACCCGCCACCACAGTATCAAACGAAACGCCACGCTCCATATGCGCTTGCGGATCAAAAAATATCTCGGCATGACGCACGCCGTCGCCATGAACCTTTTCCAAATAGGCCATCGTCAGATCATAGAAATCACGTTCTTCGATCAGAACCGACATGCCTTGATAATAGATGTCCAAGAAATCTTGTAGATTCTCGAACTCGTAAGCGGCGCGCACTTCTTCCACGCTGCCATAGGGCAAGGTCACATTGTTTCGCTTGGCCAAAACCAGCAACAATTCTGGTTCCAAAGTACCCTCGATATGCAAATGCAGTTCTGTTTTAGGCAAAAGGTCGATCAGTGCGTTGATACTCATTTGCCCACCAAGATTGTTGGTGTGTGGTGAATGTCGAAATTCACCGAGCGTGCTATAAAGCACAGCGCACCAACTTTTCCGTGCAGGCTTTTGGCCAAATCCGCACCGCTGTCCGCACTGATTGTTACAACAGGGTTCAGTTGAACAAAGTTGAATTGCCCTGATCCATCGGCATTCTCGGCCATCTGACCTGTTGCCGCATCGGAATAAGCCAAAACATTGATCCCAGCGTCCGCGCACAAATGCAGATACCAAAGCTTGTGGCACGCAGCGACTGATGCCACCAAAGTTTCTTCTGGGTTCCAGCGGGACGGATCACCCCGAAAGGCAGGATCGGATGATCCGTTTATTTGGTGCATCTTGCCCGCTGTGATCACATGATCGCGGCCATACCCTGTGTACGAAGCTGTGCCATCGCCAAGGTTACCGGTCCACGTCAAATCCACTGCATAATCATGGGTTTTCATCTTGGGTTCCTTTCGCCACCTAATACCAGCTTAACCAACCGCACCAAAATGGCAAACCACAGTTGACCGCCCTGCGCATAAACCAGTAGTCACTGATGCATGTCAGAAAAACTTGACCTTGTCTTTGCTGCCCTATCCGACCCCACACGGCGCGATATCCTGATCCTTTTGCTAGAGGATGATATGGCCGTGACCGATGTGGCCGATCCGTTCGAGATGTCTTTGGCCGCGATTTCAAAGCATCTAAAAATCCTAACCCGTGCTGGGTTGATCATGCAAGAACGACGTGGCCGCGTGAATTGGTGCAAACTGCAACCTGATGCGATGAAAGACGTTTCCGTCTGGATGGAGAGCTTTGGTCAGTTTGAAAGCGTGAACCTAGATCAATTCGAAGAGTTTCTAAAAGACCAAACACTTTAAACTAAAGATGTCATATTTTCCGCCAGTATCTGTGCGTGCGTTTATTTAATACTGTTTATGTGGCGTTAAAATCGACCGACATAACAGGGGCTAATATGTGCAACATTGGATGATATCTGCGCTGCTTGTTTGCGGGTTGGCAGCGCCTGCAGCAAGTGATGGCTGGCAGCCACTAAAAATGCAATCAACGCAACCGAGTGAAAATGCTGCCGTTTTTGAACCCCTCACCTTGGGCGAAACGGGTGGCCAGGGGGGCGTGAATTATTTTACAATGCGCGCACCTGACCCACGCAAGCAACTTCCACGCCCACTGACGACGCGCGAGATGCAATACGCGCGCACAGCGTGGCGATATTTCGAGGCAGGAACACATCCAAAAACTGGGCTTCCACCTTCGGTGTTAAAATTCAAATCAACAACCTTGTGGGATCAGGGCGGTTATTTGTTGGCGCTGACATCTGCATACAAGCTGGGTATTATTTCTCGAACTCAAGCCACAGCGCGTTTAGGATCAGCCCTCATCAGCCTTGGCAATCTGCCACTGTATAAGGGTGTGGCACCTAACAAAGCCTATAATATCGAAACTTTGGCCATGACGGATTACGCCAACAAACCTGTCCCGCACGGCATTGGGTATTCGGCGCTGGATATTATGCGTTTGATGTCTGGCCTATTGGTTGTGACACAAACCTTTCCAGAATATTCGCCGGTGGCGCAACGTATCGTGAACCGCTGGGATTTGGCAAAACTTGCCAAAGGTGGACGGTTTCAGGGGGTCGCAATCCTACACAAACAATACGAGCGCGGTGTCCAAGAGGGGCGCATTGGGTACGAACAATATGCAGCTGTTACTGGAAAAATACTGGGGCTGAATGTCGACCTAGCCTATCAATTTGCACCCATTCTCCGCTGGCAACGGTATTTTGATATCGCGCTTCCAGCAGACAACCGAACCCAAAGCACCCACGGTGTTTCGGCGGTCACAACATCTGAACCTTTCTTACTAGAAGTATTGGAATATGGATGGCGACCAGAGACATTCAAGATAGCGTGGGCCGTGTTTCAAGCACAGCTATATCGCCACCAGCGAACCGGCATTTTAACCGCGCTGAGCGAGGATCATATCAAAGGCCCACCATATTTTGCGTATAACAGCATATTGGTTGATTTTGAACCCTTCGCCAGCGTTACAGCGGGTCGAAAAAACGTATCTGAAAAACGCACCATATCGGCCAAGGGCAGCATTGGCTGGTGGGCCATTACCGACCACCCATATACCTATGAATTGCTAACCGCCATCGAAGGATTGCAAACTGAAAATGGCTGGTACGCTGGGCTGTTCGAAGCGGACATGTCGCAAAATGCCATCCTAACGTTGAACACAAACGCAGTTATCCTAGAAGCTCTGCACTATCGTTCGCTAGGGCCATTGTACCGACGTTAGGAACTGAAACTCAGGATCGACTTATTGAACCCGACGCACATATTGCATCAAAGGTTCTTTGGTCGCGTAACTTACCGTGTTTAAATCCAGCAACGTGCCACTTTCATCGACTGAAAACACCGTGTGCGACAGCAACTTAGACCGTTGGAAAAAATTCTTGTCCGCGGTGCGTACAGTTTGGTACCAAAGCCCGTTTTGTTGACCTGTTTCAACCATGACTGGTTCCACACGCCCATTTACATTCACGTCGGTTTTGCAGGCACCCAACTTCATATAGCAACTTGAAAGCTGGCGTAGTGGTAACGTGGTCGCTGACGCGCCGAAGGACAAAGATCTGCTGGGGATCGCCGATCCGCCCAGAACAATTGATCCGCCGGAAACGCGAGCGTTCAATCCCAAATTATCAGCGATACGCGCTGCTACCTGAGATGTTTCTTCTTTGCCGAATGGAAGGCGGATTTCCAGCGCATTTTGGAAACTGTTAAAGTTGCCGGTCGTCGCTGTGGAGGATACTAGCATTTCGTCTGGAAAATCGCTCGCGCCAACACGATACGATTTTGTTGTGGGGCTAACTGAGCGGCCATTCCGAATGATATCTGTCGAGGTTGCACCCGCAGTTACACCAGTGCTTGAAACCATTGGCACATAGGACCGCGAGCCAAAGCTATTTTTGCTTGGGCCGTCAAACAGATCACACGCTGTAAGCGAACCAACACACAGCATCGCAGCAATTATCCCGAATTTTGACATTTCTCTTCCCCTTATTCGAATACCCGTATACTCAAGATTCGGTTTTTTGGCCAGAATTTATAGAAATCGCGCGCCCAATATTACCTCAAATCAGCGTCAAATGGCTAAGTAGCTGGACGCATTGCTTTTTCCCGTGGCATTTTTATCAATTGAACCCACAAAACTTATACCATGTGCAATTGGTTGACTCTTAATCCAGCACCCGTTAATTCCCGCGTACATCAAGGAAGTGCCAAGCTTCCGGTCTTTATGGGGACAGTCCCAAAGATCGACACCAGTCAGCGCGTTGCGCCCACTGGTGCATTCGTCGTTTGGCAGTTTAAATCGCAGGCTTGCACGTAACTGAAAGGGCCAGAGCATATGTTCGAGAATCTATCCGACCGCCTCTCTGGCGTCTTTGACAAGCTTACCAAACAAGGTGCGTTATCTGACGACGACGTATCTGTTGCCTTGCGCGAAGTCCGCGTTGCATTGCTAGAAGCTGATGTCAGCCTGCCTGTTGCCCGCGAATTTATAAAAGCGATCCAAGACAAAGCTGCAGGCCAGAATGTCAC
Organism: uncultured Amylibacter sp.; assembly: GCA_937944065.1. Classification (GTDB taxonomy): domain Bacteria; phylum Pseudomonadota; class Alphaproteobacteria; order Rhodobacterales; family Rhodobacteraceae; genus Amylibacter. The sequence goes on from CALDZS010000341.1 coordinate 25,959, forward strand.
CAAATCTGTGACCCCCGGCCAACAAGTGGTCAAGATCGTCCATGACGAGTTGGTGCATTTCCTAGCGGGTGATGACAAGAATATTGGCGAGTTAAAAATCGACAATCCGCCTGCCCCGATCCTCATGGTTGGTTTGCAAGGCTCTGGTAAAACGACGACGACAGCCAAATTGGCGAAGCGTCTAAAAGAGAAGAACAAGAAAAAAGTCTTGATGGCCTCGCTTGATACCAATCGTCCAGCGGCGATGGAACAGTTGGCCATCTTAGGTGCGCAAATCGGTGTGGACACATTGCCAATCGTGGCGGGCGAAAGCGCAGTTAAGATTGCAAAACGGGCAAAGACCCAAGCCAGCCTTGGCGGCTATGACGTCTATATGCTGGATACGGCTGGTCGCCTGTCCATTGATGACGAGCTGATGGCAGAAGTTGAAGCCGTTCGTGACATCGCTACACCGCGCGAAACATTGTTGGTCGTTGATGGCCTGACGGGCCAAGACGCTGTTCACACAGCAGAAAACTTTGATGCACGTATCGGAATTTCAGGCGTCGCATTAACGCGCATGGATGGCGACGG
>CALDZS010000342.1 GCA_937944065.1 uncultured Amylibacter sp.
AGTCGCTGAATTGGCGGAGCTGCCGGCAAAACCGTGTGCTATTATGTGGATATCGGGCTGGTGATGCCCGCCCTGATTGCCCAATCGTCGACTAATTATCCTAGATGCGCGCTTTCTATGGTCAACTGGATCAAGGTAAGCTATCCCTGCGCCCATGACACATATTATCGAAAATCTTGCTGAAATTTCTGATCGTTACGAGGCCGTTTTGTGCGACCTTTGGGGCTGTTTGCACAATGGTATCACACCGTTCCCGGCAGCTGTGACGGCGTTGGAACAGTTCCGCGACGCTGGCAAAACGGTATTGTTGTTAACCAACTCGCCGCGCCCTGCCCCGTCTGTGCAAACACAGCTCGACCAGATCGGCGTTGCGCGCGACTTATATGCAGGTATCGTTGCCAGCGGTGACGCAGCCCGCGCTGCCATGGCGTCGGGCGGGTACGGCACCAAAGTTTTCCATATCGGCCCCGCCCGAGACGAAGGCTTCTTTGCTGGTGTGGACACCGAAGATTTCTATCAAGGCACCGACATTACCCGCGTACCACTGGATCAGGCCGAAGGCATGGTTTGCACAGGTCTGTTCGACGACGATACCGAAACCCCCGAGGATTACCGCGCCTTGTTTCTAGAGGCGAAATCGCGTGGCCTGAAAATGCTATGTGCCAATCCAGACATCGTGGTCGATCGCGGTGACAAACGCATCTATTGCGCAGGTGCGTTGGCAAAGGCGTATATCGAGATGGGCGGCGAGGCGCATTATTTCGGCAAACCGCATCCTCCAATCTATGAGCTGGCCTACAATCGCCTGACCCAAATCACGGGCCAAGTGCTGGGAAAACCCAAAATCTTGTGCATCGGCGATGGTATCCACACGGATATCAAAGGGGCTGTGGGCGAAGATATGGACAGCCTGTTCATCACCGGAGGTCTGGCCGCTGCTGCGACAAACACAGTGACCCAACCAGACCCCGATCTGCTGGAACAATTTTTAAAGCAAAGCCAGATGGCGCCGACCCATTCCATCGGCCATTTGCGCTAACAAACGAGATACTTATGAAAATCATCCGCGATTACCAGTTTATTGATGATGCCGACAAAGGTGCCGCCGTCGCTATCGGAAATTTCGATGGCGTCCATCTGGGTCATAAGGTGGTGATTGATATCGCGCGCGTCGAGGCTGAAAAGCTGGGTGCGCCCGTGGGTGTTCTAACATTCGAACCGCATCCGCGCGAGTATTTCTCGCCCGACGCGCCGGCCTTTCGTCTGATGAACGCTGATGCCAAAGCCTCGCAACTAGCACAGGCTGAAATTGACAACCTGTATCAACTGCCTTTCAACTCTGTACTCTCATCTCTGTCCGCGCGCGAATTTGCGCGCGATGTGATTGCAGAAGGTTTGGGTTTGAAACATGTTGTTGTCGGGGCTGATTTTTGCTTTGGCAAAGACCGTTCGGGCAATGCCGCCGACCTGGTCGCCTTCGGCAAACAGTTCGGCTTTGGCGTCACGATTGCAGAGCTGAAAGTCGATAAAGGCGAGGTCTTCTCCTCCTCTGCCATCCGCCGTGCCCTAACCGATGGCCGCGTCTCGGACGCCGCAGATATGCTAGGCCACTGGTACCGTATAGAATCCGAGGTGATCCACGGCGAACAGCGCGGGCGCGAGCTGGGCTATCCCACGGCCAACATATCCATAGACGGATTGCACCCTGCCAAATTTGGCGTCTACGCCACTGTCGTCGACATCATGACCGGCCCCAATGCTGGACGCTATCACGGCGCTGCCTCCATAGGCGAACGTCCGACATTTGGTGTGTATAAACCAAACCTAGAAGTATTCATCTTTGATTTCTCTGCGGATATATACGGCGAAACTATTTCGGTCGCCTTGGTGGACTACCAAAGGCCAGAGCTGAAATTCGATGATCTGGATGGGTTAATTATACAGATGAAAGCGGATTGTGATCAGGCACGCGCGACGTTGGACGCGTTGGATCAAGATTGAAACGTCTTAATCTCTACTTTGAACGTTTCTGCTGCTGCCACCCCCGCATCTGACAGGCTGTAAACACCGCGCTCTACCCTAAAAAACCAACCGTTATAGTCTTTCTGCAATATCGACGCCGCTTTAACGATGCTCAGCTCTGTTTTCATCACTTTGGGACTGGCGACACCATGTTCGGCCAGATAACCGACCATCCGCAGCGTGTCTTGGCGATAGGCGGTCATCACCTTAACCCCTGTCTGACCGCCCATATTCAAATCGCCCTTGCGCCCTTGGAATTCTGCCAACAGACCACGGCGGCGCTTGGCGTTTTTGCGCGGCGCATATGGGGCTGGGTCTAGATGGGCGCGAACATCCCCGTCTTTCATGCGCACAGACATAAACCCCAATCCCAGCCTTCGGCACAGTTTCTTGATATCGCGCAATCGCGACAACCATGCCCGCCCCGATCCACGGGGACAGGCGATATAAACAAAGTCGCTGATTGCTTGACGGTCAACGCCCTGCAAAACCAGCTTGATGGACAAGGATGTTTTCAACTCGACAATCACCACGGGTTCATCGCCGCGCACGCCGACTACGTCGCAATCTTGCACCTCTGCCTTCACGGTATAACCTTGGCGTTCAAGAAACTGCTTTACCGGGGCATAAAGTTCGGTTTCTTTCATCTCTAGGGCTTTCAATTGCAACGGGATTGCGCCAAGTAAACACATATGAACAATTCGAACACAAGCCCCCTACGCGACAAGTTCTGGCGCAACATCCCAATGGCAGAGCTGACCCGCCCCGAGTGGGAAGCCTTGTGCGATGGCTGTGGGAAATGTTGTTTGTTGAAACTAGAAGACGAAGATACGGGCCAGCTGGAATACACGTCTGTTGTCTGCAAACTGTTCAACGATCAGACCTGTGGCTGCACCAAATACACAGAGCGTCAGAAGTTGGTGCCAACTTGCGTCGTGCTAACACCAGACAACATCGCCGAGATCGTCTATTGGATGCCATCAACTTGTGCGTACCGGTTGTTATGGTCGGGCAAATCTTTGCCCGCTTGGCACCCGTTGGAAACTGGTGACAAAAATTCTGTGCACAGCGCGGGTATTTCCATGCGCAACAAAGTGATATCTGAACTGGATGTGCGCGAAGAAGACCTAGAGGATTATGTCGAGGAAGGATTGCAATAATGTTTTTTGCATCAGACAATGGCGGTGCTGTCGCACCCGAAATTATGAATGCCGTGAATGAGGCCAACCAAGGCTATGCCTCGGCCTATGGTGCAGATGACATCATGGCGCGTGTGACCGCAAAAATCCGCACCCAATTCGAAGCACCCGACGCCGCCGTTTATTTGGTTCCCACAGGAACCGCCGCCAATGCCCTGGCGCTCGCCACGTTGGCAGAGCCATGGCAGTCGATCTATTGCCACAAGAACGCCCATATCGAAGAAGACGAATGCGGCGCGCCAGAGTTTTATACCGGCGGCGCAAAGCTGGTTTTGATCGACGGCAAAGATGCGATAATGGACCCTGCACATCTGCAGCATCGGATCAACAATACGGCAAATGTGGGGGTGCATAATGTGCAATTGGGGCCCGTGTCGATCACGTCGACAACTGAAAACGGCACCGTTTACAGCCTAGAAGAAATCAAGACGCTGACAGGCATCGCCAAAGCCGCTGGTCAGCATTGCCATTTGGATGGCGCACGATTTGCCAATGCGATGGTCTCGCTGGGCTGCACCCCAGCCGAGATGACCTGGAAAGCTGGTATCGATGTTGTCAGTTTTGGCGGCACAAAAAATGGATGTATGGGGGTCGAGGCGGTGATCCTGTTTGATCCTAGCATGGCGCAAGAATTTGAGCTGCGCCGCAAACGCGGCGGTCATCTTTTTTCCAAACACCGCTACTTATCGGCGCAAATGGATGCTTACTTGACGGATTATTTATGGATTAAGTTAGCGCACCAAGCCAATGATATGGCTGCATATTTTGAAACCGAGCTTTCAAAAATTGACGAAACATCTCTGTTACATCCACGTCACGCTAATATGTTGTTCGCCAGTTGGTCACGCGGCAAACACCGCGCTTTGCACGACGCTGGTGCGTCCTATTATTTCTGGCCGTTTGACCAATCCTTAATTGGTGACGACAGCGAAAACTTGTCGGCAAGACTGGTTTGCAACTGGTCAACAACCAAGGCGGATATTGACCAGTTCATTGCGTCGATGTCTTAGGGTTTTTCAGCCAAGTAAGCATCTAAATACGCAAGGCGATCCTGCCCCCAGAACACCTGATCATCGACCAGATAGCTTGGTGCGCCAAACACTCCGCGCTGTATCGCCTCGGTGGTGTTTCGTTCGAATTGCGTGGCGCCTTGCAACATCCCACTGTCTGCCAAACCTGTATCGAACCCGTTCGCACTTAGGCAGTCTTTGATTACATCGTCTTGGGCAATATCACGATCTTCGGCCCAACACGCGCGCAACAACGCGTGAACCAGCGCCCCAACATCGCCTCCCGCCTCTTGTGCAGCGATAATCGCGTAACACGCAGGGGCTGGGTTGGTTGGCCAATGCGCAGGTTTCATGTTCAGCGGCATATTCAAATACTTGGACACGCGAGCAATTTCTTGCAGGCGGTAGGTTTGACGGCTGGGGTGTCGATCCATTGGCTTTACACCGCCCGTTTGGGCAAATACCTCGAACAATGCGAAAGGTTTGTAGGTGATCGTAGCACCATGTTTCGCGGCAATCTGTTCCAGACCATCGCCTGCCAAATATGAAAACGGTGACAGCGGAAAGGTGAAATAGTCGATATGCGCCATGATGCGTCCTTTGATAATGTATTTTCCCAGCGTAACAGGCGGGAAACATCTATGCAAAACCCATCGGGAATGTTAGGGGAATGGCATCGCAGCTGCCGCGATAACCAGACCAGATCACAAAGGGGTATGATCATGTCACGCCAGATAGAACCAAAGCTTATAGCTGGAAATTCCAACATCAAACTGGCGAAAGACATTGCCCGCAAAATGCCGATGCAAAATGGCAAACCGGTGGCACTGGCCGAAACCCGGGTTGAGCGGTTTAATGATGGCGAGATTTTTGTCGAAGTTTACGACAATGTCCGCGGTGAAGACATGTTCATCATCCAATCCACATCGAACCCTGCTAATGATAATCTGATGGAGTTGCTGATTATGGCTGATGCACTGCGCAGATCATCAGCCGCTCGTATCACTGCCGTAATCCCCTATTTCGGCTATGCCCGCCAAGATCGCCGCACCAAGGCACGTACCCCCATTTCAGCCAAACTCGTGGCAAATTTGATTGCAGGTGCTGGGGTTGAACGCGTTCTGACGATGGATTTGCACGCAACCCAAATCCAAGGCTTTTTCGATATCCCAGTGGATAACCTATATGCAGCGCCCGTGTTCGCACTGGACGTGATAGATCATTTCCAAGATCTGTCCGATGTCATGATCATTTCACCAGATGTGGGCGGTGTGGCACGTGCCCGCGAATTGGCAAAACGCATTGGCGCGCCATTGGCCATCGTCGATAAACGCCGCGAGAAAGCTGGCGAAGTATCCGAGATGACCGTGATCGGTGATGTCACTGGCAAACGCTGTATTATCGTGGACGACATCTGCGACACGGCTGGCACTTTGTGTAAGGCCGCTGATACGCTAATCGCTGCCGGTGCGACCGAGGTACATTCCTATATCACCCACGGCGTTCTATCTGGCCCTGCGATTGATCGGATCACCAAAAGCTCTATGAAGCATCTTGTGATCACCGACAGTATCGAGCTGACACCCGAAGCCCAAGCCTGCGAGAAAATCCGCGTTGTGCCCCTGGCACCCGTTCTGTCCCAAGCCATCTTGAACATCGCCAACGGCGCATCGGTGTCGTCATTGTTCGACGAAGGCACATTGGGGCCGATTTATGATCACTATT